>NZ_JBEXKG010000018.1:0-79027 GCF_040609555.1 Streptomyces sp. NPDC004658 | reverse complement strand
GAGTTCGCGCACGAGGCGGTCGTGGGTGTGGGCGTTGCCGAAGACCCAGCCGGCGCCGTGGATGTAGAGGATCACCGGGAGGGTGCCGGTGGTGCCGGCGGGCCTGACGATGCGTGCCCGGACGCTGCCGGTGGGACCGCCGGGGACGGTGATCCACTCCTCGTCGACCGCCGGCTTGTCGATCTCGCCGGACTGGACCTCGTCGACGGCCCTGCGGCCCTCGGCCGGCGGCAGGTCGAACAGGTAGGGCGGGTTGGCGGTCGCCTGCGCGAACTCGGCCGCGGCGGGCTCCAGGACGGGCTGGATCGAGGGCTCGGACATGACGGACTCCTGACAACTGGTCGAGTCGGGTGACTTGGCGTGTGCGCCGGTCACCCGGTGGCGAGAAGAAACATAGCCCGCTGTTCAGTCGTGCGCAACTAGGTCGTACACGATTAATTCGTGGGACTCGTACCGGCGTACGCTGGAGGGAGTGAACCGGCATGTCCAGCGACGGGAGGAACCAGCCGTGGACGAAGGCACCGAAGTCATGACGTCCGGGAGGGCGGGGGGATCGCTCAAGCTGCGCGACCAGCTCTGCTTCGCCCTGTACGCCGCGTCGCGGTCGGTCACCGCGCGCTACCGGCCCCTGCTGGACGAGCTGAACCTGACCTACCCGCAGTACCTGGTGATGCTCGTCCTGTGGGAGCAGGACGCGATCTCCGTCCGCGAACTGGGAACCGCGCTCCAGCTGGAGTCCAGCACGCTGTCCCCGCTCCTCAAGCGGCTGGAGGCGGCCGGTTACGTCCGCCGGGAACGCCGTGCCGACGATGAGCGCTCGGTCGTCCTCACCCTCACACCCGAGGGCCTGGCCCTGCGCGACCGGGCGCGTTCCGTGCCGCCGGCGATGGGCGCGGCCATGGGGCTGACCGAGGAGCAGGACGAGATGGCAAAGGAGCTGCTGCGCCTGATCACCGACAACGTGTCGGGACGCTGACGGGTGCTCTTCCCGCGGCGGGACCTGCCAAGGTCATAGTGAGTTATGTATTTTGGTGCGCTGTCCATCAAAAGTAGATACGTTACTTACCGAAAGCGCGCAGCGTTCCCATCCCTTACACCACTGGGCGGAGCATGAGGGTACGACGGTGGTACGCGGGCCGGCGACTGGGGCTGACCAGCCTCACGATCGCCGCCAGCGGCCTGCTCGCCCTGCTGATCGGTGTGGCCTTCGCGGTCCTGCTCTGGGCGATCGACGACGCCAACGACTCCACCTCCGCGCGGCGGGCGTCCCGGACCGCACTGGTCGAGGCAGGAACCATGGAGCAGCTCGTACTCGACCTGGAGACGGGCCAGCGAGGCTTCCTGATCACCAAGCAGGAGCAGTTCCTCCACCCGTGGAACGAGGCCCGCAAGGACCTCCCGGCCGAGACCCGGCGGTTCACCGGGAGCACCACCTCCGCCCACCAGCAACGTGCCGCCGCGCAGATCGCCCGTGATGTCCGGTCCTACCTCGACGACTACTCGGTCCCCCTGGTCGACGCGGTACGGCGGGGTGACCCCTCCGCCTCCGGACTGGCGGAGACCGAGGAGGGCAAGCGGCGGGTCGACGCGCTGCGGGCCCGGTTCGACCGGTACATGGCCGATGAACGCGCACAGCTCGCGGCGCGCGAGGACGCCGCGGGGGCCAACGGGCACCGGGCGGTGGTCGCCGCCGGCCTGGGCCTCGCGGCGTCGACCGCGCTGGTGGCGGCCTTCACGGTGCTCCAGCACCGCGCCGTCGTCCGGCCGGTGCGCGGGGCGGCAGCCGCGGCGCAGCGGCTCGCGGACGGCGACCTCGCCACCCGGATCACGCCCAGCAAGGTGGCGGAGATCGGCGCGCTCGGCACCTCGTTCAACTCCATGGCGGCCTCGTTGCAGGACAGCCGCAGACGCGTCATGCAGAGCGTCGAGGAGGTGCACCGCCGCACAGCGCGCGATCTGCACGACGGGGCGCAGCAGCGACTCGTCAGCCTGATGATCGGGCTGCGGCTGGCGCGCGAGATGCTCCCCGACGAGCAGACCCCCGTGACCGAGCTGCTGGAGGACTCGATCGCCAACGCCCAGACCGCGATCGACGAACTGAGGGAACTCGCCCGGGGCATCTACCCGTTGACCCTCACCGTGAAGGGGCTGGCGGGAGCGGTGGAGGACCTCGCGTCCCGGTGCCCGATCCCCGCCGTCGTCGAGAACAAGTGCGACCGGCGGTTCGCCTCCACCGTCGAGTCCAACGCGTACTTCATCGTGGCCGAGGCCGTGACGAACGCGGTCAAGCACGCCCAGGCGTCCCACATCGACATCTCCCTGGAGCTGACCGGTGACGTGCTGCGGATACGGGTCGCCGACGACGGCGTCGGCGGTGTGGCCGGGACCGCGGCCGGCAGCGGTCTGACCGGGCTGGCGGACCGCGTGGCCGCCTTCGACGGCACGCTGTCCATCGAGTCGCCGCCCGGCGAGGGCACGTCGATCCTGGTCCGCATCCCCGTCACGGCCTGAGACCCACGGCCGGCGTGCCCTGACATCCGGTCTCCCCGCCGACGGGGGCTCCGGGGACGGATTCGTCGCCGGCCGGGGCCGATGCGGCGCCCGGCGGCGCTGCGGGAGCGGTCCGAACGGATGCGGCGACCACCGCGCCGAGCCTGTGTGCGCACACCGGCCACCCCCTGGCCTACGTCACGCGCACTCGCCGGCCGAAACCACCGCCACCGCGCCCCTGCCCCCTGCCGGCGCGGCACATGTCGCCGAGGTGTGCTCCCGGTCACCGAGGCGTGAATACGTCACGGCGTCAAGACGCCAGCCTCGTGGCATTGACCGGTCCGCCCGGGCGGGTGATCTTCTGACCATCGCGGGACGGCTCTCCGACAACGATGTCGGGCCGGGTCCCGCCTGTTGCCCGTCCTCCCCCTCCTCCCCCGGAGTTGCCCTGTGCGGACACCCCCAGCGGCGCGGCCCGTCCGCGGTCGCGCCAGACCCGGTCCTCCCGCCTCCCGCCGGCCCGGCCGGGCGTGGCGCCGTGCCGTCGGCACCGTCGCGGCGGCGCTGCTGACCGCCCTCGCCGTCCAGCTCCCGTCGCCCGGCGAAGCCGTCGCGGCCTCCTCCGGGACCGCCGGGCCCGCGACCGAGACCCTGTGCGGCACCCCGAAGCCCGGACAGTTCGGCTGCTTCGGCGTCCGCCGCACCGACGTGCCCACGGCACGTGTGCAGGCCGGCGGTCAGGCGGCACCCGACGGATACGGCCCCGCCGACCTGCGCTCCGCCTACGACCTGCCCGCGGACGGCGGCACCGGCGCGACCATCGCGATCGTGGACGCGTACGACAACCCCCGGGCCGAACAGGACCTCGCCACCTACCGGGCGCAGTACGGCCTGCCGGCCTGCACCACCGACAACGGGTGCTTCCGCAAGGTGGACCAGCGCGGCGGCACCGAGTACCCCGCGCCCGACGACGGCTGGGCCGGCGAGATATCCCTCGATCTCGACATGGTGTCCGCGATCGCCCCGAAGGCCCGCATCCTGCTCGTCGAGGCCGACAGCGCCTACACGGACGACCTGGGCGGCGCCGTCAACACCGCGGTCGCGCTGGGCGCCCGCTACGTCTCCAACTCCTACGGCTCCTACTCCGAGGACGAGAGCGTCCACGCCCTCGACAAGGCCTACTTCGACCACCCGGGCACGGCCGTGCTGTTCAGCTCCGGCGACAACGGCTACGGGGTGAGCTACCCGGCCTCCTCGCCGTACGTGACCTCGGTCGGAGGCACCTCGCTCACCCGGAGTCCGGGCAGCGCCCGCGGCTGGTCCGAGAGGGTCTGGAACACCGTCACCACCTCCGCCTCGGGCGCACAGCACTGGGGCGCCACCGGCTCGGGCTGCTCCCAGGCCGAGCCCAGGCCCGCCTTCCAGCCGGAGACGGGCTGCACGGGCCGGTCGGTGGCCGACGTCAGCGCGGTCGCCGATCCCGCGACCGGGGTCGCGGTCTACAACAGCTTCTCCGACGCCGGGTGGAACGTCTACGGCGGCACCAGCGCGTCCGCCCCGATCATCGCCGGCGTCTACGCCCTGGCCGGCACCCCCGTCGAGGGCACCTACCCCGCCTCCTACCCGTACCAGACGCCGGGCGCGCTCCACGACGTCACCGACGGCGACAACGCCAGCTGCCCCGACGCGGGGCTGTGCGGGTTCGGTACCACGCCCCGGTGCGATCCCGCGCCCAGCTGCACCGCCGGGCCCGGGTACGACGGCCCGACCGGACTGGGCACGCCCAACGGCCTCGCCGCGTTCCGGCCGGGCCCGCACGGCACCGTCTTCGGCAAGGTCACCGACCGCTCCACCGGGAAACCGCTGCCCGGAGCCGCGGTACGACTGGGCGACTACCATGCCTCGGCCGGCGACGACGGCACCTGGTCGCTCGTCGCCCCGGCGGGCACCTACCCGCTGACCGTGAGCGCCTTCGGCTACGCCGACAAGGACCTCGGCCAGGTCGAGGTCGCCGACGGGGCGCGGGTGACCGCCGACGCCGCCCTGGCCGCCGTACCCAGCCAGACCGTCTCCGGCACGGTCCGCGACGGCGGCGGGCACGGCTGGGGCGTGTACGCCCGGCTGACCGTCGACGGCGTGCCCGGCACCGCCTTCACGAACCCGGCCACCGGCCACTACGCGATCCGGCTGCCGCGCGACGCGACGTACACCGTCCGGGCCAATGCCCTGTACCCCGGTTACCGGCCCGCCACCGCCACGGTCGCCCTCGGTTCCACCGCGCGGACCGCCGACCTCGCCCTGCCGCTGACCGGCACCGGCACCCTGCCGCCCGGATACGCCGTCACCTACCACGGGGGCGGACTCCAGTCCTTCCCCAAGGCCACGACGCCCGACGGCTGGAGCGTCGTCAACCACACCGACGCGGGCGGCTGGGAGTTCGGCGACCCCCTCAACCGCGGCAACCAGACCGGCGGCGACGGCCGCTTCGCGGAGGTCGACGACTACGCCCTCGGCTGGGCCCCCGTCGACACCGAACTGGTCAGCCCCGCCTACGACTTCTCCGCGCTCACCCATCCGAAACTGGAGTTCGACACCGCCCTGCCGGGCACCTACCGCTTCAGCGACCCCACCGCCGACGTCGACGTGAGCACCGACGGCGGCCACACCTGGGACACCGTCTGGCACACGACCGACGTCGTCAACGGCCCCGCGCACGAGACGGTGGCGCTCACCGCCTACGCGGGCAAGCCGTCCGTGCGGGTCCGCTTCCACTACAGCGGTTCGCTGACCGGCTTCTGGCAGCTGGACAACGTGGCCCTCGGCACCCACTCGCTGGACACCGTGCCCGGCGGCCTGCTCACCGGGCGGGTGACGGACGCCAACACCGGGACCGGTGTCCTCGGCGCCACCGTCGCCGCCCGCTCCGTACCCGCAGACAGCGGCCGCAGCGTCGCCTCGCCCGACGACCCCGCCGTGGGTGACGGGCTGTACTGGGCCTTCTCCACCCGCACCGGCAGGCAGGAGTTCACCGCGGACCTCGCCGGATTCGGCTACCCGGCGGTCACCTCGACGGTGCGGGTCAAGGCAGACGCCGTGACCGCGGCCGACTTCCGCCTGCGCCCCTCCCTGCTGGAGGCGAAGCCGTCCGCCGTCGGCGTCACCGTGCCCTGGGGCGGCCGGAAGACCGTCACCGTGAAACTCCGCAACACCGGAGGCGCGCCCGCCACCCTCTCCGTGGGGGAACAGAACGTCGCCGGCACCCCGGCCGCGTCGCCGGCCGGGGCACCCCGCAAGCGCACCGCCACCGGGGCCGGGCCGCTGGACATCCCCCGGGCCGCCACCGGAGCGGCCACCGGCACGCCCGCCGACCAGGCCTGGAAGCCGGTCACGGATCTCCCGCAGGGAACGAGCGGGGGCATCGCGGCCACCCACGACGGCATCCTGTACGCGGGCCTCGGCCAGGCCCCTGACGGCCGGCTGACCAGTTCGCTGCGCTCCTACGACCCGGCCACGACCGCCTGGAAGGACCTCGCCCCCGCCGTCACCAAACGGTTCGGCGCGGCGGCCGGGTTCATCCGGGGCAAGCTGTACGTGACGGGCGGCAAGGACGCCGCGGGGCGGCCCATCGCGGGCGGCGAGGTCTACGACCCGGCGACCGACACCTGGTCGGCGATCGCCGACGCGCCCGTCGCCTACGGCAGCCCCGGGGCGGCGGTCGTCGGAGACAGGCTGTACGTGATCGGAGGCTGCGCGCAGTTCTCCTGCGGAAGCGGCGACGTCCAGGTCTACGACCCGGCGACCGACTCCTGGTCGCGCGGCCCCGCCTACCCGACACCGACGTCCTGGACGACGTGCGGCACCGCCGACGGAACCCTGTACTGCGCGGGCGGCGTCTACCAGGCCGACGGCGGCTTCCCGCGGGCCACCGCGGTCGGCTACGCCCTCGACCCCGCCAAGGGCCGCTGGACGCCGATCGCCGATCCGCCGGCGGACGTCTGGGGCGCCGCGGGCGCCGCGGCGGGCGGCCGACTGCTGATGGGCGGCGGCGTGCTGGTCTCGGCGGGCGCCATGACCAACGAGGCCTACGCCTACGACCCGTCCGCCGACGCCTGGACCGCGCTGCCGAACCTCCCGCAGCCGCTGTACGCGGCGGCCTCCGCGCCGGGCTGGTACGTCCTGGGCGGACAGTCACCGGACCGGGTGACCCGGACCGCGGCGCAGGTGCTGCCCGGCTGGGACAAGCCGCACGGCGACGTCCCGTGGCTGAGCGGGACGGCCGCGGCGCGGACCGTCGCTCCCGGGCGGACGGTGCGGCTGACCGTCACCGCCGACGCCAGGGCGATGGGACCCGCCGACGCGGGCGTCCACCAGGCGCGCCTGGTCGTCGACTCCGACGGCCCGTACAGATCCGTCACCGTTCCGGTCACGCTGACCGTGGTGCCGCCGCACGGCGCGCTCCGGCTCACCGGCACGGTGACCGGGAGCCGGCCGGGCGGCGCGACGGCGCCGCTCGCCGGGGCCACGGTCCGCGTCACGGCCGGCGGCGGCACGCACACGCTGCGCACCGCGCTCGACGGCCGCTACGAGGTGTGGCTGCCGGACGCGGACCGCGCGGTCGGCCTCACTGTGAGCGCGGAGGGCCACCGGACGGTACGGCGCACGGTACGGCCGCACGGCGCCGCCGGGTTCACGGCCGACGTCACCCTCGCCCGGCGGTAGCCGGACCGGGCCGTGGGGCCGTCCGCACGGCGGCCCCACGGAGCACCGGCGCGGGCTCAGGTACCGAGCGGATCGTCCGGTGTCCACCAGCCGCGCTGCGCCGCGAGCACACCCGCCTGGAACCTGCTGGCCGCGCCCAGCCGCACCAGCAGGGCCTGGACCCGGCGCTGCACGGTGCGGTGCCCGATGCCCAGGTGCCGGGCGATGGCCTCGTCCGGCAGCCCGAGGCCCAGCAGCGACACGATGCGCCGTTCCTCCTCGCTGAGGAAGGTGTCCGGACCGTCCGGTTGCGTTCGGCCTGGCACGAAGGGCTGGGCCTGCTGCCACAGGGTCTCGAAGAGCACACTCAGCGCGTCGAGGAGGGAGGAGGGGTGCACCAGGACGCAGGTGTCCAGCACCTGGGGCGTCGACACCAGCGGGATCAGCCCCGCCTGGTCGTCGGCCAGCAGCAGCTTCATGGGCGCCCGTGGTACGACGCGCACCTCCTCGCCGCCGGCGACGTCCCGCTCGATACGGCGCACCACGCCGGGCAGGATGAGCGAGTCCCGGCCGTGGATGAACCGGCTGCGGACCTGCCCGCCGGTGATGTTGACGACCGAGTTGACCCGGCTGCCGTCCCCGGCCTCCGCGTAGGGCGGCGCGTCGATGCCCCGGATCTCCCGCTCCGCCCGTCGGAACAACTGCTCCCCGCAGCGCGCCACGCCTTCCGCACCGGAGATCACTTCGATGAGCGAGGCCGACCCCTGGCCGCCCCTGGCCCGTTGGTGCCGCTCGCCCAGCCGCTGCGCGAGGGCCCGCACCCGTCGGATGTCCCGTTCGCGGGCCAGCAGCAGGACTTCCACCGCGTGCTCCGGTGGGAGCGCGGTGTACCGCGCGGGACGGCCCGGCACCCGGGCGATGAGACCGCCGTCCTCCAGCCGGACCAGGGTGTTCTCCAGATCGATGCGGTCCACGCGGGTCCGCTCGGCCAGTTCGGCCACGGTGAGCGAGGGGCTGTCGACCAGGGCCAGATAGGCGGCCTCGGCGCGCTCGTCCAGACCGAGGACCTCCAGCACCGCACACCCCCAACTCCCGAGGGAGAAGCCCCTTTCCGGTCACCGCGGCCGGGACTTCCTCCAGGAGCAGAAGGGTAACGGGTCAGCCGGCGCCCCGGTCGTCCCCTGATAGGCGCAGACGGCGATCCGGGAACCATCCGGCGACCGGGCGACCCGGGCCGGTGGACGCCACACCGGCCCGGACGCATACGGATCGGTCCCCGGCGTCCGTAGGGTGACCTCGCGTCAGTCCGCGGGACCGTCCACGTCGAGCCCGCTCATGTCGATGTCGCCCTCGCCCATCGGCGGCCCGCCGAGGAAGCCGCCCAGCAGGTCCTTCGGGTCGAGCGTGGTGGCGCCGGCCGGAGCGGTGGGCCGGGTGCCCTCGCGCAGCCGCAGGGTCAGGCCGAGCTTCTTGACCTTCGCGCTCTCGGCCAGCTTGGCGAGGTCCACGTCCACCTGGGACAGCTCGCCGTTCCTGAGGGTGAAGTCCGCCGTCACCTTGGCGTTGGGCGCGTCCTTCAGGTCCTTGTCCGTCGGCAGCTCCATGCCCGGCGGCAGGTCCTTCGCCAGCGGGCGGAGCTCGCCGAACAGCTTGGTGACCAGCGTGCGGAAGGGGGCCGTCGCGGTGACGTGCTCGGTGCCGTCCCCGCCGCCGGCCGTCTTGAAGCGCACCTCGCGGGCGATGACGTCGCGAAGCGCCTTCACCAGCTTCTTCTGCGTCTTGGCGTCGAAGGACGGCGCGGGCGCGGGACCGCCCTCGGCGGCGGCCTCGTCCATCTTCCTGGTGTCGAACTTCACCCACTTGCCCTGGAGGACGTTTTTGAACGCCCCGGCCTCCGGGGGCAGGTCGTCGGCCTTCGGCATGGGGCTGCCCGTCACCGCGCCCATGGCCTCCACGTCGGCGCGGATGTAGGTGTAGTCGCCGATCACCCGGTACTCGACGAGGTCGCCCTTGGGGCCGCTGACCTTCAGGGCCGTGCCGACGAGGTCCTTCTCACCGGACTCGTCGAGCGGCTTCTTCGACTGCACGGTCACCGTGATCTTCGCGTCGCTGAACATCTTGGCGACCTCGTCCGGGATCTCCTCACCGGGCGCGGGATCCGACTTGGCGTCCAGCGCCTTCAGGGACGCGGCGTCGGTGTCCAGGTCGAGCTCGAAGGAGAGCGTCTTCTTCTCGCCGAGCTTCTCGAAGGCCCGGTCGAGCTTCTTGCCGGCGGACAGCTGCTCCACCGTTCCGCAGGCGGCGGATCCCGCGAGGACGGCGCCGACGACGGCGGTGGCGGTCAGGGTCTTGCGTATGGCGTTGATGATGGTCTCCTCGTGGCTCCGATCACAACGTGATCGAACAGAAGACTCACAACCGGGCCATAGGGTTGCCCCCGTCGGCGGCAAGGGTGTGGCGAAGCCCCCTGATGACGCCTTGTACCCCTCCTCGTCGGAGATGTCAGCATCCCGTCAAGGCCGCCCCGACCGCCGTCAGCGTCCCATCAGGGCCGGCCGGGAACCCCGCAGGCCGGGCCTACTGTCGGTGACGAGCCCCGGCCGCCTCCCCGCCGCCGGGGCATCCCTGACCCCCGCCCCGCCCTCCGGGAGGCACCGCATGACGCAGCACCGCTCCGGCGACGACGACCCCGAGCCCTCCGATCGGCCCCCGGCCGGACCCCTGTACGTCCCGGTCCGGCCGGGCCCCTGCGGCTGTGCGGCCCGGCTCTTCCGCACCCCGCTCGGCGACCGCACCGCCGTGGGATTCAGCTCCGCGAGCCGGCTGACCGCCACCCTCGGCGCCGGCCAGGCGTGGATCCGGCTGGCCGAGCCCGCGCTGCGCGCGCTGACCGCGCCGCTCGGCATCACCACCGTCACAGTGGACCCGCAGCTCACCGCCCCGGCCCCCGGCCCGGTCGGGACCACGACGCCCGTGCCGGCGCCGGTTCTGGCAGCACGGATCGGCTGAGAGGGAGAACCCGATGACCACCGTTCACGATCCCACCGCCCTCACCACGCCGGCCGACCTGTCGGTGTGGCCCGCCTCGGCCACCGAGCCCGCCCCGGGCGACCTGCACGTGGGCGGCGTACCGCTCGCCGGGGTCGCCGACCGCTTCGGCACCCCCGTGTACGTCCTGGACGAGGCCGAGGTCCGCGACCGCTGCCGTGCCTACCGGGCTGCCTTCCCCGACGCGGAAGTCCTGTACGCGGCCAAGGCGTTCCTCTGCCGGGCGATGGCCCACTGGGTGGCGCAGGAGGGCCTCGGCCTGGACGTCTGCTCCGCCGGTGAGCTCGAACTCGCCGTCACCACCGGCTTCCCGCCCGAGCGGATCGTGCTGCACGGCAACGCCAAGTCGCCGCGCGACCTGGACACCGCCCTGCGTCTGGGCGTCGGCCGCATCGTCATCGACTCACCCGCCGAGATCGCCCGGCTGGCCGCCGCCGTCGGCCCGGACGGCCACCAGAAGGTCATGGTCCGGGTCGTGCCCGGCGTCGGCGCGGGTGGCCACGAGAAGATCCGTACCGGCACCGGCGACCAGAAGTTCGGCCTGTCGATCACCGATGGCCACGCCCAGCACGCCATCGCCCGCGTCCTCGGCCAGCCGCAGCTCGAACTCACCGGTCTGCACTGCCACGTGGGCTCGCAGATCACCAGCGTCAAGCCGTACCTGGTCGCCGTACGCCGCCTGGTCGGTCTCATGGCCCGCCTGCACGAACAGCACGGCCTGACCCTGCCCGAACTGGACCTCGGCGGCGGACACGGCATCGCCTACCGCCCCGGCGAGGAGGCCCTGGACCTCACCGCGCTGGCCCGCAGGGTCCGCGCGGAACTCGCGGGTGCCTGCGCGACGGCCGGCCTCCCCGTGCCCCGGCTGCTCATCGAGCCGGGCCGGGCGATCGCCGGTCCGGCGGGCATCGCCGTCTACCGCGTCCTGGCGGTGAAGCGCACGGGCCGGACGGTGTTCGTCGCGGTGGACGGCGGCATGAGTGACAACCCTCGCCCGGCCCTGTACGGCGTTTGTACGCGCCCCGGATGATCGGCCGGGGCGGTACCGCGGCCCCGGCCCGGGTGACCGTGGTGGGCCGGCACTGCGAGGCGGGCGACGTCCTGGCGGCCGGCGTGGAGCTCCCCGGGGACACCCGCCCCGGCGACCTGCTCGCCGTACCCGTGGCCGGTGCCTATCAGCTGTCCATGGCCGGCGGCTACAACCTGGTCGGCCGCCCGCCCGTGGTCGCCGTACGCGACGGCCTCGCCCGCCTCCTTGTCCGCCGCGAGTCCCTGGCGGACATCCGCAGCCGCGACGTGGGCCTGTAACCCCCAGCACTCCCGGGCGGGCCGGCCCCCCTCCCTCGCCGGCCGGCCCGCCCGGGAATCAGCACCTCGCGCCGCGGGGCCGGATCACGATCCTGCCCGAGCCGGTGGCCGGCGAGGCGATGCGCGCCCGCCACGCGGAACCGGATCGGCGCCGGCGGACGCCCTCGGCCGCACCGCCCGCGTCACTCCTTCGTCGCGCCCGCCAGCATCCCGGACACGAGGGTGCGCTGGGAGAACAGGAACAGGACCAGGACGGGGAGGATCGCGAGGAGGATGGCGAGGGCGAGTTCCGGGATCGTGATGTTCAGGCCCGCCCCGGCCACCGGGTTGAACGACGGAGTGGACGACAGGAGTTGGTTCAGGCCGACCTGGATGGGGAACTGGTCGCTGTTCGGCAGCACCAGGTACGGCAGGAAGAAGTTGTTCCAGTTGCCGACGAAGCTGAAGAAGGCCACGAGGCCGATCACGGGCTTCGCCAGGGGCAGGGCGATGCGGGTGAACAGCTGCCACTCCGAGCAGCCCGTCGATGCGCGCGGCGGCGAGCAGATCGCGCGGCAGGCTGGTGGCGAAGTAGATGTACACCAGGTACACGCCGAACGGGTAGAACGAGAACGGCAGGATCACCGACCAGGCCGTGCCGATCAGATGGAACGCGTTGAGCTCCAGGAAGACCGGCAGGACGAGCGTGGCCGACGGCATGATCATGGTGACCAGGGTGATCGCCAGCAGCACCTTGCGGCCCCGGAAGCGGGTCAGGGCCAGGGCGTAGCCCGCCGGGACGCTGGTGAGCAGGGTCAGCAGCAGCGAACCTGCGGCGTAGACGGCCGAGTTGCGCAGCCACACCAGGACCGCGCCGTCCTCGAAGGAGAACAGGTGCCGCCAGGCGTCCCCGATCCTGCCGAACGAACCGAACGACAGCGGGTTGTCGTGCACGATCTGCCCGGCGGTCTTGCTGGGCGCCAGCAGCAGCCACAGCACGGGCAGCACGAAGAAGACCAGCAGGACGGCGAGCAGCAGGCCCACCACCAGGGCCGAGACGGCACGCGACGGCGTGGTCCGGGAGCGCGGGGGCGCGAGGAGTCGTGTCGTCATCTGTCCTCCAGGGTGAAGAGGCTGGAGCGCCGGACCAGCACGCCCGCGCAGAGCAGGCCGAGGGCCAGCAGGAAGACGGAGATCGCGGCGGCACCGTTGAAGTCGCCCTGCTGGAAGGCGTAGACGTAGGCGAGCTGGTTGGGCGACCAGGTCGGGCTGACCCGGCCCAGGCTGGCGGTCTGGAGCAGCTGCGGCTCGACGAACAGCTGGGTGCCGCCCGCGAAGGCGAGGATGGTCATGTAGGTGATCCACTGCCGGATCATCGGGATCTGGACGGACCAGGCGGTGCGCCAGGGCCCGGCCCCGTCGATCCGGGCGGCCTCGATCACCTCGTCGGGGATGTTGTTCAGCGCCCCGTACATCACCACCATCCAGCCGCCGGCCCCCGTCCAGAAGGCGATCAGCACGAGGATCACCGGCAGGTTGCCGGGGGCCAGCACGGCGGCGAAGCTGTCCAGGCCCATGCGGTGCAGCAGCCACGACACCGGGCTGACGTCCGGGTCCAGCATGAACAGCCAGACCAGGACGCTCGCCACCCCGGCCAGCGCGCCGGGTATGTAGTAGAGGAACCGCAGCAGCGCGGAGACTCCCCTGCGGACCCGGCTGCGCAGCACGACGGCCGTCAGGACCGTCAGCACGACGAGGAGCACCAGCCAGAGGGCGAGGTACAGCAGGATGTGGCCGAAGGCGGGCAGGAAGCGGTAGTCCCGGACGACCCGGGTGAACTGGTTGACGCCGGTGAACTGGCCCCGGTCGTTGGTGAAGGCCAGGTAGAAGGCGTAGCAGGTGGGGAAGACGCCGAAGGCGAGCAGCAGCAGCGTGTACCCGGCGACGAAGAGGTGGCCCACCGTGCCGGCCCGCCGCCGCGGCGTGTCACCGCGGCGGGCGGGAGCGGGTACGGCGACGGGCTGGGCGTCCAGCAGTGTCATCGGTCGGTCACCCGGTACCCGTTGGCCCTGGCCTGGTCGCTGATGGCCTTCTGCCACTGCGGCAGGGTCGCCGTGAGGGTCTTTCCGGCGGTCAGGGCGGGCAGGACGACGCTCGACCAGGACGTGGCGTCGGAGAACCTGGTGTTCGACCAGCCGGTCCACACCTCGTCGGCCGCCTGCCGGAACGGCCCGCTGACGTCGTCGGCGAAGTAGGCGCGGTGCGCCGGTTCGGCGAGCCAGGCCTTGGCGGCGGGCGCGTAGGCCGGGTAGGTGGGGGCCGTGGCCTGGTTCGCGTCCGACGTGGTCAGCCAGGTCACCAGGTCGGTCGACGCCTTCAGGTTCGCGCTGTGCGAGGAGACCATCCAGACGCCGCCGCCCACGTTGCCCGTGGCGGCGGTGGTCTCACCGGGCCACTTCAGCGGCGGCGCGGCGGCGATCCGCTTGGCCGGGGTGTGGAAAGCGGCCTTGAACAGGTACTGGCCGTACCAGGAGGGGCCGTAGGCCATCAGGACCTTGGAGCCGCTGCTCTTGGCGAAGCCCTGGCTGAAGAAGCCCTGGGTGGTCACGGCCTTGGCGGAGATCAGCTTGTCGAGCAGGGCCGCCATGCGCGTGCACGCGGGGTCCCCGAGGTCGACGCGCAGGGTGTCCGGTGCGGTCAGCTGGAAGGCCGGGCAGCGGCTGGACCAGAAGTACGACTCGTGCGAGTTGGTGTCGCCGACCGAGCCGACGAGGTATCCGGGGTGCTCCTTGGCCACCTTCAGACCGAGGGCCTGGTACGCGGCCCAGGTGGTGGGGACCTGGTAACCCCACGTGTCCATCAGGGACTTGTCGTACCAGAGGACCACCTGGGCGATGTCGTTGCGCAGGCAGTAGGTGTGCCCGTGGAACCGACAGGGCGCCAGAGAGCCCTTGGCGAAGCCGTCCAGGGTGCTCCGCGGGACCAGCTTGCCGTCCAGCGGGGCCGCGAAGGCGGCGGCGCCGGGCTTGGTGGGGGAGGAGGCCCAGGTGACGTCCGTGGGGGAGCCGAAGACGACGTCGGGCCAGCCCTTGCCGGTACGGTCGAACAGCTGCACCTTCGTCTGGAGGTAGGTCGAGCCGTCGGCGCCGCCGTCGTAGGTGACGATCTTCATCTTCACGTCGCGGTGCGACTTCTGGTACGCCTGCACGGACGGCAGCCGCGTGGAGTCGGTCCAGACGGTGATCTCGGAGCCGTCCTTCTGGGGGGCGGGCGTGAACCGGGACGTGCCGCCCTGGTGGTCCGACCCGGTGGACGGGTCGGCGCTGGCGCAGCCGGCCAGCGCGGCGACGGCCGCGAGGGCGGCTGCGGCGGCGAGGGCGCGCACGGCTCTGCCGCGCCGGCCGGTGGGCGAAACGCGCGAAGACGTCATCGTCTTGCCTTTCGTGGTTCGGGATCGTGCGGGGGTGGTGACGCGGCCGGTCAGCGGGGCTGTTCCACGAACCGCTGGAGCGCGCTGCCGTAGCCGAAGTCGAGGGGCAGGGCGATGCCCGGCCCGGTCGGGGCGTGCACCAGGCCCCGGTCGTCGACGTGGCGCTCGCGGACGACCGAGGTCGAGGTGACCAGGGACTCGTAGTAGGTGGTGTTGGAGATGGCCATGCACAGGTGCTGGTTCGGGATGTCCGAGCCGTGCACCTCGGCCCGCAGCCGGAAGGCGTCCGCCAGGTGCGCGGTGCGCATGGCACCGGTGACACCGCCGCGCAGCGTCGTACTGGCACGGACGCCGAAGGTGGCGGCGCCGCTCCTGATGAAGTCGGCGGAGTTCATGTGGGCGCCGTCGGAGGTCTCGGCGACCAGCAGCGGTACGGCGACGGACTCGGCCAGCCGCCGGTAGGCGCTGATGCTGAACTCCCGCATCGGCTCCTCGTACCAGAGATAGTCGGCCTCGGCCAGGGCGTGCCCCAGGTAGAGGGCGTCCGGCAGGTCGAAGCCCGCCGAGCCGTCGTACATCAGCGGCACGTCCGGACCGACGTGGGCGCGCAGCGCCTGGCACAGGGCGGCGTCGCGGCGGGCGTCGCCCCAGGCGTGCAGCTTGATGCCGTGGTAGCCGAGCGCCAGGCACTGGTCGGCCACCGAGAGGAACTCCTCGGTGGTGGCGAAGGTGGAGGTGGAGGCGTAGGCGGGGATGGCCTCGCGGAAGCCGCCGAGCAGCTGCCACACCGGCCGGTCGTGCACCCGCCCCGCCAGGTCCCACAGCGCCACGTCGACCAGGCCGAGCACGGGCAGCGGCAGTTCGTGGATGCGGTCGAGTTCCCAGACGCGGTGCCAGAGCCATTCGCGCCGGAAGGGGTCCGCTCCCAGGAGTTCCTCCCGGAAGACCCGGTCGACCAGGTCCCGCAGGGTGACGGCCGCTCCCGGCCGCGCGAACACCGCCACCCCTTCGGCGCCCTCGTCGGTGCCGATGTGCAGGACCGCGCCGTCGCCCACCGGGGCGCTGCCGCTGAGCCCGTGCCGCCAGGAGAAGGGGGGGTCGGCGGCGGGGACGTCGATCCGGTGGACCTCGACATGTGTGATCTGTTCCGGGGGGTGGGGGCACGGCCGGCCGGGAGCCGCGCAGCGGATGCCCCGAGCGGGGAGGCCGGGGCCTAGAAGCCGCCGTAGGCCTGGAGTTCGTAGAGGCTGCCGCCGTTCCAGCTGGAGGCGGTGACGGTCAGGCGGAGATAGCGGGCGTCGACCGGGTCGCCGGGGAGGGAGTAGGAGGTCTGCGCGGTGGTGTAGCCGCCGGTGTGGTCGTCCAGCGCCGACCAGTTCAGGCCGTCGGCGGAGTACTCCAGCAGGTACTTGTAGCCGCTGGGCTTCTCGAACGTCGTGACCACACCGGAGACGCTGGTGACCTTGCCCAGGTCGACCTGGATCCAGGACGGGTCCGGCAGGCCGAGGCCCTGCGCCCAGCGGGTGGACAGGTCGCCGTCCACGGCCAGTTCCGGGGTGTTCGGCTCCGAGTAGGAGGAGACGGTGACGGGTGCCTTCAGGGCGAGGTCGTGGTCGGCCGGCATGGTGACCGTCGCCGCCGGGCTCGGCTCGGAGGCGTTGAGCGCCGCGTCCCTGGCCACGACGGTGAAGCCGTACTCCTTCCCGGGCGTCAGGCCGCTGACCCGCAGCCGCGTCGCGTCGGTGACGGCGATCCGCTTGCCGTCCTGGTAGACGGCGTAGCCGGTGACGCCCTGGCCGTCGGGGGCCGCAGGCCAGCTCACCTGGGCGAGGCTGGGCAGCAGCGGGGTGACGGTGGGCCTGGCCGGCGCGTCGGGAGCGGTGTGGTCGTCGCCGGGCGCCAGCGGGGTGCCGTAGACCTGGAGTTCGTAGATGCTGCCGCCGTTGAAACTGGAGCCGGTGACGGTCAGCCGTACGTACCGGCCGTGGATCTCCTCGTCAGCGAGGGAGTAGGCGGCCTGCGCGGTGGTGTCGGCGCCCGTGTGGTCGTCCAGGGTGGTCCAGTGCGCCTCGTCCGGGGAGACCTCCAGGCGGTACTTGTAGCCGCTCGCCTTCTCGAAGGTGGTGATGGCGCCGGTGACGTCGTACTGCGCGCCCAGGTCGACCTGGATCCAGGACGGGTCGGGCAGGCCGAGGCCCTGGGCCCAGCGGGTGGACAGGTCGCCGTCGACGGCCAGTTCGGGGGTGTTCGGCTCGGAGGAGGAGGAGACGGTGACCGGCTTGTGCAGCGCCAGGTCCGCGCCGTCGGGCAGGGTGACCGTCACGGGCGCGCTGGGCGGCGACTCGTTGCCCGCCGCGTCCCGGGCGGTCACCGTGAAGGTGTACGACGCCCCGGGGGTGAGGTTCGGGACGCGCACCGAGGTGCCCTTGGACGCGCTGACCACCGTGTCGCCGCGGTGGATCGCGTAGCCGGTGACACCGTTGTCATCGGTGGCGGCCGGCCAGCTCAGATCCACGACGGTCGGGAGGCCAGCGACCGCGCCGGGCTTGCCCGGGGCCGTCGGCGCCGTGTGGTCACCGGTCTCCGGGTCCGGGTCGAGGTGCCGGTACGGCGGCTGGAGGCCGGCGTTGTCGACGATCGAGGCGGGCAGCTGCTCGCAGCCGTCGACCGTCGTGTTGTTCACGATCCTGTCGTCGGTGCTGTTGAACTGCGCGCTGAACCTCGGCGTGGTGGTGAAGTTGTAGTCGGCGGTGATGTCCATGCCGTGGTTGAGCAGCAGCCACTGATAGGCGACATCGCAGAAGGCGTTGTTGGTCGTGTGCCAGTAACGGCTGCCCTCGTCCTGGTAGATCGCCCCGTAGGCCGGCTCGGGGACCTTCCTGATGTAGTTGCCGGAGACGACGCCGCCGGGGTTGGCGCTCAGGGTGTAGATCGCGCCGCCGTCGGCCTGTGACTTCATGATGTCACTGATCTCGTTGTCACTGATGACGTTGTCACGGGAGGTGGTGGGGGTGTCCCACACCGGAACGCCGGAGTTGCCCGGGTAGTTGGTGTCACCGCCCGGATCGGTCAGGCCCCAGCCCCAGCCCACGGAGATACCGCTGTACGGCAGGTCGTACACCTTGTTGTGGGTGATGACGGTGCGGTCGGTGTAGCCGGCGAAGATGCCGAGGGAGCCGTTGTACTGATCGGCGACACGGGTGACGACGTTGTTGTCGACGGTGTTGTCCTTGGTGATGTCCCGGGGATCGTCCGGGTGCGCGTCCACGACCTCGACCCCGCCGACCTGGACACCGGTGGCCGCGATCTGCCGGAACACATTGCCGGTGACACGGGTGCCCCGCGTCCCGGTGTTGAGGTTCAGGCCGACGGCACCGAGGTGGGTGAAGGTGTTCCCCTCGAAGGAGATGCCCTGGCCGTGGCTGACGTTGACCGCGCCGGGCGTCTTGACCCACTTCAGGCGCGTGGAGTCGAAGTCCGGATTGTCGTCGCCGACGATGCGGAAGCCGGCCTAGCCCTCGATCAGCCCGTCGTCCGAACTCGGGGCGAGCCAGGTCGAGTAGGAGAAGGTGATGCCCCGGAAGGAGATGCCGCTGACCGGGTGGTCCCTGGTGCCGTCCAGGTCCACGAGGTCCTGGACGCGCGGGACGGTCACGGTCGCCGTCGCCAGGTCCTGCCCCTTCTCGGGCATGTAGTACAGCTCGCCCTCGCTCTTGTCGAGGTACCACTCACCGGGGGTGTCCATCAGCTCCCGGGCGTTCTCCAGCCAGGTGGGGTTCTGGATCTCCTGGCCCTCGTGCAGGTTGGCGTTGTGGAAGCAGGGCTGCCGCATGGTCATCGTGGTGCCCGAGATGGACTGCACGGGGCAGCGCATCATCATCCAGCCCCACTTGCTGACCACCTCCATGTCGGACTGGTTCCTGTACGAGTCCAGACGGGTGTCGGTGATCTTGTAGCCGGTCGCCGTCTTGGAGAAGCCGGGCGGGTTCTCCGGACCGCGGGCCCGTGTCTCCAGCGCGCCGTCGACGTACAGCTGCCGGGTGTCCAGGTCACCCACGTGCGCCTTGTACACCGTGCGTCCCGCGTCGACGGGGGTCCAGCCGGTGACCCGGCTGCCGCCGCTGATCACCGGGTGCGCGCCCGGGGCCGCCTCGTAGACGACCCGGTGGCCGTTCGTACCCGAGTCGCGGGGCGTCAGGGTGAAGGTGTCGGTGAGCCGGTAGGTGCCGGAGAGCAGCTCGACATCGATGTCACGCCGCATGTCACGGTTGATCTCGCGCACGTGGTCCCGGGCGTGACCGAGCGTCCGGAACGGGTGCTTCAAGGTGCCCGGCCCGGTGTCGCGGCCGTGGTCGGGCGAGACGTAGATCTTCAGCGGGGGCGGCTCGGCGGCCCGCGGGGCGGCCTGGGCGTGCGGGGCGGCGAGGGGAAGGGCCGCGGCGGCCAGGGCGAGGACGGCCAGTGCGCTTCTTCGCCGGGAGGGGCGGGGTGGGGCTGAGGGTATGGACATGGGAATCCAATCGCCTGCGGGTGCGGAGGGAGGGCAGGGGGGCGGCTCGTTCCGGGGTGGTGCGTGCGTGGGGGTCTTTCTCAGGGCGCAGTAGGGCGTTCTCCTCGGCCCCCCGACGGCGGCCTCGTGTCAGGAGGCGGACGTCACCGGCGGGGTGGGCCTGCGGACGGCGCTCGCCTCGGCGGCCGGTGTGCCGGTGCCGGCGGTGGGCTCCGGTGCGGCGGACCCGGACGGATCGGCGGCGTGCGCGGCGGCACTGAACAGACGGTCGCGGATACGGCGCTCGAACTGCTGCCGTGTCGTGGCGATGTGCTCGGTCATCAGCGCGGCGGCACGGTCGGCGTCCCCCGCGGCGATGGCCTCCGCGATCGCCAGGTGCTGGCGACCCGCCACCTCCAGGGAGCCCGGTGTGTCGCCGTGGAAGAGCAGGACGTCGGACTGCGCCGCCAGACGCCGTACGTTGGTGATGCTGGAGCGCAGGAAGATGTTGTGGGCCGCGATGCCCACCGCGTCGTGGAACAGCTGGTCGGCCACGGCGAACGCGTCGGCGTCGTCCTCGCGGCCGGCCTCCAGCGAGCGCTCGGCGCCCTTCTGGATGTTGCGCACCTCGATCGGCGCCGCCTGGCCCGCCGCGCGGCGGGCGGTCTCGGCCTCGATCAGGCTGCGGTAGTCCAGCAGCATCAGCACGTGTTCCATGCTGGTCGGCTGGAAGTGCGCCATGTCGTCGTCGGCCAGCCCGCCGGGCGAGTCGGCCACGAAGATGCCGGCGCCCCGCCGGACGCTGAGCCGGCCGAGGGCCGCCAGCACCTTCACCGCCTCGCGGGTGACATTGCGCGAGGTGCCGAGGATCTCGGCGAGCCCCGCCTCGGTCGGCAGCCGCGCGCCGGGCCGCAGGCCCTGTTCGGCGATGTAGGCGAGGAGCTGCTCGGCGACCAGTTCATAGCCCGGCCGGTAAGGCCTGGGCGTCGTCCCGCCGCCCTTGGCCGATACCTTGCGCTCTGCTGACACGGAACAACCCCCGGCGCCCGAAATGAATCTGACTTATTGGCGGGCAACTATGGCACCGGCACGGGGGTCCGACAAGGGTTACGGCGAACTCTGTTGCGCCGAGGTTACGGCCGCTGCACCCACAGGGGGCGGAGGGCCGCGGTCCGGTGCGATCCATTCGGCCGGGGCGACGGCGAATGAATCAGATTGTTCCCGGTGCCTTCCGGCCGTCGGGGCCGCCGACGGTCCCCGCACGGAGGCCCGGTGAGCGGGGAGGCGGACGGCTACCCTCCGGAGGCCGGCCGGCACGGCGGCCGGGTGGCCTTCGAGGGCACTCCGGCGGACCCGGCGCGGGTGCGCGACGCGCACACCGGCCGGTGTCCGGCCGAGGACCTCGCCGCACACGGTCACCTCTGACGGCCCGGACCACCGGCTCGCCGCCGGGTCCGGGCCGGGCCCCGTGCCGGCGGGCCCGCGGCCGGAGTCGTCGCCCCCGACCGGGCGCCGAGGCGAGGCACGACGGGTGGTGGAGGGTTCACCGGCAGGTGTACGACGCGATCGCGGGCCGCCGCCCGTCCGCGCGCCGGTCCCGAAACCGCGCGTCAGGCCCCGTCGTCGGGGTCACCCGGTGTCGCGGGGCCCGGCTCGCACAGGTGCCGCGCGAGGTGGTCGGCGAGGCGGGGCAGCCAGTCGGGGCGGGCGTTGCCGAGGAGGTGGTCACCGTGCGGAACCTTCAGGTAGGTGCCGCGCGGTGCCAGGCGGGCCAGGGGGCCGCCGTCGGTCACACCGGGGATGACGTCCTGGCCGCCGTCCACGACCAGCAGCGGGGCCGCGATGCGCGGAGCCAGGCCGGTGAGGTCGACGTGGCGGGCGAACGCGCGGGCGGCGTCCGCTCCTCCGGTGCGGCGGGCCATGATGTCCCGCACCGGCGGGGGCAGTTCGGGCCAGTCGAGGCGGAAGGGGCCGCTGACGGTGGCGACCGCCGCCACCCGCGGCTCCAGCGCCGCCGCGCGGGCCGCGAAGTAGCCGCCCAGGCTGAGGCCGACGAGTCCGACGCGGGTGACGCCGAGGGCGTCGACGACCCGGCCGACGACCTGCTCGTACTCCGGCCGGAGCACCGTCGTGGCCGCGAGGACGCCCTGCCCCGGGCCGTCCATCGCGAACACCGCCAGGCCCCGGGCCAGCAGCGCGGCCACCAGGTCCAGGAACTCCTCCTTGGCGGAGTCGAGTCCGGGGACGACGACCACGGTGCCGGGCGCGTCGGCGGGGCCGCGGAGCCAGCCGGTGAACCCCTCGCCGGTCACGCGCCGCGCACCGGGCTCCAGGAGGGCCAACGCACGGCCCAGGGACCGGTCCGCCTCGGCCGCGGCACGCGGGGCCTCCGGGTAGGGAGCGAGCGTGGCCAGGTGGAACCACCGCGCCGCCATGAGCAGATGCCCGCCCGCCGAGAGAGCCGAGCCGGCCCGCTCCGCGCGCTCCAGGTGGGCGTTTCCGGTGCGCACGAAGGCGGGTCCCCAGTCGGCGACGGAGGCGAGGCCGTCGGTGACGCGCCGGTACTCGTGCGGGTCGACGCCCGCTCCGGTGGCGCGGGTCCACTGGGCGGCGGCGAACTCCGTGGCGTTCATCGTTCCTCTCCCGTCGTCAGGACGGCCTTGCCGCGTATCCGGCGCTCCCGGAGGTCGACCAGGGTCCGGGCGGTCTCCGCCCAGTCGGAGACCCGGCCGATCTCCGGATGCAGCCGCCGCTGTTCCACGAGGCGTACCAGCGCCGCGAGATCGGGCCCGTACGGGGCGCCGGCGTAGTGGAAGTGCTGGAGCGTCACGCGTTCGGGCCCGCCGAGCAGCTCGAAGAAGTCCAGGGTCACCGGGGTGCGGCTCGCCTGGCCGAACCAGATGAGCGTGCCGCCCGGGCGCACCTTCGACAGGGCTCGCGGCAGATCGGGCCCGCCCGTGGACTCCAGTACGACGTCGAACGGCCCCCGGGCCGCGGCCACGTCGTGCACCACCTCGGCGCCCAGCTCCGCGAGCCGCGCCCCGCGCACCGGCGTGGCCGTCACCGCGGTCAGGTCGGCACCGGCCCCGACGGCCAGCTCCGTGACGTAGTGCCCGACGCCGCCCGAGGCGCCGGTCAGCAGGACCCGCCGGCCGGCCAGGGAACCGGCCGCACGCAGCAGGCGCAGCGCGGTTATCCCGGCCAGGGGCAGGGCCGCCCCGCGCACGGCGTCGATGCCGGCCGGGAGCACCGCGAGGGAGTGAGTGGGGACGGCCGCGTACTCGGCCCAGCCGCCCCGCGCCGGATGCCCGACCACGCGGGCGCCGACGCCGGGGCCCGAGCCGTCGGCCGCGGCCTGGACGACGAGCCCCGCGATGTCCTTGCCGGGCAGCAGTCCGGGCCGGGGGCGTTCGAGGAGGAACGTCTCGCCCCTGTTCGGTGCGAACGCCTCGACCTTGACCAGTGCCTCATCGGGTTCCGGGACGGGCTGGGGGACGTCGGCGAAGGCGACCGGACGCGCCGCGTCCCCCGTGGGAATCAGTCTTCGCATGCCGGCCATGCAACCCCCGCGCCCGTGCCGGGATCCAACAACGAACCGGCACGACCGACAACCGTCGGTTGTCGCCTAAGGTGGGGGCCATGGATCTGGACGGGGCGCAGCTACGTGCCTTCGTGCGCGCCGCCGAGGAACTGCACTTCGGACGGGCGGCGGCGACGCTCGCCATCTCCCAGCAGGCGCTGTCGAAGCGGATCGCCCGGCTGGAATCCCTGCTCGGCACCGAGCTGTTCGAGCGCGGCGGGAGCGGGGTACGCCTCACCGAGGCCGGCCGGCGCTTCCTCGGACCGGCCCGGCAGACCCTGGCCGCGGCCGACGCGGCGGTGGCGGCGGCGGTGGGGGAGGACCGGCCGCTGCGGGTGGACGTGTGGGGACACCTGTACGCGCCGATGCGCACCCTGGCCGACGTGTCGGGAAGCGGCGGGCATCCCGAACGGGCCGGGCGCGCGGAACGGGCCGGGCAGGCGGAACGGGCCGGGCAGGCCGGACGGACCGGGCGCCCCGAACCGGCCGGGCCCGTCGGCGCGTTGGTGCTCGGCCACGGGCGTGATCTTCCGTCGGTGACGGCGGCGCTGCTGCACGGCGACATCGACGCGGCCTTCGGCCGGGTCCACCCCCCGCTGCACACCGGACTGGCACACCGCCTGGTCCGCCTCGAACCGGTGGACGCCGTCCTGGGCGCGGACCACCCCCTCGCGGCCGAACCGGCCCTGCGGCCGGACCAGTTGCGCGACAGTGTGCTGTGGGCGCCCGGCCCGCTGGACCGCCTGGACTTCCTCCACCAGTTCGCCGACCGGTTCGCGATCCGGGACCGGGCCACGAGCGTCAACCTGGGCCTCGCCCACTTCCTCGCCGAGGTGGCGGCCGGACCGCGCCGCTTCTCGCTGCTCCCCGCCGACGTGCCCCTGCCGGACGTCCCCGGGGTGCGCTCCGTACCGCTCGTCCGGCCCACGCCCCTGTACGCCTGGTCACTGCTGTGGCGCACCGGCACCGCGCACCCGGGGTTGCACGTCCTCATCGCCGCCTGCGCCGCGCGGGCGGGGCGCAGCCGGTGGCTGGAGTACGACCCGGCCCGCGACTGGCTGCCCGAACCGCCCGCGCCGCGCGGCTCCGACCAGGGGCCGGCCGGCGAAGCCGGGACGAGCGTGCGTCACGCCGGTGCCGCCCACTCCTCGCGCAGCATCCCGAAGAGCACGCGGTCGTAGCGCTCGCCCCGCACCAGCACGGCCGACCGGCGCCGGCCTTCCTCGCGGAACCCCAGCCGGGTGAAGGCGCGCACCGCACGCTCGTTGCCGCTCCAGGTGTCCAGCTCCAGCCGGCTCAGGCCGTACGCCCCGAACAGGTGGCCCACCAGGAGCCGCACGGCGTCGCTGCCGTGGCCGCGGCCCCAGAACTCCCGCTCGCCGATCGTGACCCCGAGCGTGGCCACACCGGCGTAGGGATCGAGGTCCCGGTAGTCCGCCATGCCTATCACCTCGCCGGCTGCCAGGTCCTCGACGGTGAACACGGCCGACTCCCTCGGGCTCAGCCGCAGCATGGTCTCGAAGCCGAGCCCGACCGCCTCCGCCGTGACCGGGCCGAAGCACGGGTCGCCCGCCGCGGCCCAGTGCACCACCTCCGGGTCATTGCGCCAGCGGACATGGTGCTCGGCGTCTTCGGGGCGCAGCGCGCGCAGCCTCACGAGCTTTCCTTCGAACATCGGGCAACCCTACTGTCGCGCGGGAACGCCGCCGCGGCCGACCACCGTTTGACATGGAGCGCACTCCAATACCTAGCGTCCTGGGTGAACGGTCCGACGAGTCCAGGAGGCAGCAGCATGACCGACGTCCCCACCCGGCATCTGGGCGAACTGGCGGTCTCCGCGCAGGGACTCGGCTGCATGGGCATGAGCCACGGGTACGGCGCCTCGGACGACGCGCAGTCGATCGCGACGCTGCACCACGCCCTGGACCTCGGGGTGACCCTCCTCGACACCGCCGACTTCTACGGCGCCGGGCACAACGAGGAGTTGATCGGGCGGGCCGTCGCCGGGCGGCGCGACGAGGTGGTGCTCGCGACCAAGTTCGGCTTCGCCAACCGCCTGGGCGAGCCCACCCTGATCCGCGGCGACGCCGCCTATGTGCGCCAGGCGTGCGAGGCCTCCCTGCGCCGGCTCGGGGTCGACCACATCGACCTCTACTACCAGCACCGGGTCGACCCCCGCGTGCCGATCGAGGAGACCGTCGGCGCGATGGCCGAGCTGGTGCGGGCCGGCAAGGTGCGGTACCTGGGGCTGTCCGAGGCCGGCGCGCAGACCATCCGGCGGGCGCACGCGGTCCACCCGATCTCCGCGTTGCAGAGCGAGTGGTCGCTGTGGACCCGGGACCTGGAGGCGGAGACCGTCCCGGTCTGCCGTGAACTCGGCATCGGCCTGGTCCCCTTCTCGCCGCTCGGGCGCGGCTTCCTGACCGGCCGCTACAGCTCGGTCGACGGGCTGGCGGAGACCGACGTACGGCGCGGCCAGCCGCGCTTCGCCGACGGCAACCTCGAACGGAACCTGGCGATCGTGGCCAGGCTGGAGGAGCTGGCCGCCGCCAGGTCTGTCACGGCCGGCCAGCTCGCCCTGGCCTGGTTGCAGCACCGGGGTGACGACGTGGTGCCGATCCCCGGCACCCGCAGGCAGCGCTACCTGGAGGAGAACCTGGCGGCGCTGGACGTCGAGCTGTCCGCCGAGGACATCGCCGCGATCGAGGCCGCCGCCCCGCCCGAGCACGTCGCGGGCAGCCGCTACGACGCGACCAGCCTCACCTACGTCAACCGCTGACCGCCGCGGCGGGTTTGCCGTGCGGCACCTTCCCGACCGGCGTCCGGGGCGCCACGGACGCCGTAGGTGACGACGCGGGGCCGGCCGTCGGTGGCCGGCCTCTTCCCGCGTGGGCGGGGGCGGCGGTGGCGTGGGTCCGGCTCAGACGGAGACCGCCGGCGGCTTGGCCAGGTCGCCGGGCAGCTCGTCGTCCTGCCGGGGCCTGGCCCTGCCGAGGAAGCCGTAGGTCGCTCCGGCCAGCAGCGCGCCGCCGACCAGGTTGCCCAGCCCCACGAGCAGCAGGTTACGGGCGAAGTGGCCCGCGGTGGCGCCCGGGAGGTGTTCCATCAGGCCCAGCCAGTAGTACGTCATGTTGGCCACCACGTGCTCGAAGCCGGAGCCGACGAAGGCCAGCAGGCACCAGAAGACCAGCGCCAGCTTGGCGCCGTCGGACCTGGTCCGCGCGGACGTCCACACCGCGAGGCAGACCAGGAAGTTGCACAGCACGCCACGGAAGAACAGTGCCGTGCCGGACTCGGCCGCCTTCGTCTTCATCAGGCCCGCCAGCAGCGCCATCGCCGGCGCGGGATGACCGGGTGAGGCGCCCGTGTCGAGCACCCCGCTCTCGTACACCAGCCAGGAGAACAGGGCGGAGCCGAGCAGATTGCCGATGTACGACCCGACGATGAGCGTCACGGCGTTGACGACCGTGATGCGCCGGGCGGCGATGCCGTGGACCGACGTCATCATGTTCCCGGTGGTCAGCTCGGCACCGGCGAAGATCACGAGGGTGAGCGCGATGCCGAAGACCGCGCCCTCGACCAGCTTGGTGTAGGGCGACCCGGCGGCCTGGAGGGGGCCCGCCACGGTCAGCAGCAGCACCGCGGCGACGCCGATGTACGCACCGGCCAGCATGGAGCTGATGAGGTACCCGGCCGGGCTGCGCAGGCCGAGGACCTTGTCGGCGGCGGTCTGGCCCTGGTCGGCCAGGGCGTCGGATAGGGGGAGGGGCATGACGTCACCTCTGGATGGTCGGACACCTGGTACGCGGGCCGGCGTGACGTCGGCCGGGGACAGCCTGGCCTGTCCGGGGAGAGATGACATCGCTAGAACGAGTGAGCGGCCCCCCTTTTCTTCACGGCGTCCTATTTCGCAGGACTTGCTTCCTTCTTTGCAGGACCACTGCTAGCGTGCGTCTACAGGAAGGCCACGCGAGTGAGGTGAGGGAGCCGATGCGGTTCGTGTCCCTTGAGTACGAGGGTGTGCGGTACGCGGCGACGGTGCGGGGCGAGTGGGCCGTGCCGTTGGAGGGCGTCAGCGAGCTGGGCAGGCAGACGCCCCTGGAGGTCCTGCGGGCGCCCCGGCTGCGCGAGCACGAGGCCATCCCGCTGGCGCGCGCCCGCCTGCTCCCGGTCGTACCGGAGCCGCGGAAGATCGTCTGCGTGGGTCTGAACTACCAGTCGCACGTGGGCGAGACCCGCCGGGAACTGCCCGTCTACCCCGTGCTGTTCACCAAGTTCCCCTCCAGCCTGATCGCGCACGGGGACGCCGTCACGGTGCCGCCGGAGTCGGAGCAGGTCGACTACGAGGCCGAACTGGCCGTGGTGATCGGAGCCCCCGCCCGCCGGGTCCCGCGGGACCGGGCACACGAGGTGATCGCCGGGTACACCGTGGCCAACGACGTGACGATGCGTGACTACCAGTACAAGACCCACCAGTGGCTCCAGGGCAAGGCCTGGGACGCGTCCACGCCCCTCGGGCCGGAGCTGGTCACCCACGACGAGATCGGCGACCGTGTCGGGTCGCTCGACATCAGCCTCACCCTCAACGGAGAGGTCCTCCAGTCGTCGAACACGTCGAAGCTCATCTTCGACATCCCGACCCTCATCGCCACCGTGTCGGAGTTCACCACCCTGCTGCCCGGTGACGTCCTCCTCACCGGAACCCCGGGAGGGGTGGGCTTCCGCAGGGACCCCCAGGTCTTCCTCCGGCCCGGCGACAAGGTCGCCGTGAGCATCGAGGGCATCGGACGCCTGGAGAACACCGTGACGGCCGAGGACGCCTGACCGAGGCCGGCACCACCACGTCCACGAGAGCATCACGACAGAAAGCGAGCACACCCATGGCCATCGTCGAACTCGGCCACACCGGTCTGTGGGTCAACGACCTCGACCGCATGCGCGACTTCTACACCCGGGTCCTCGGCCTGACCGTCACCGACGAGGACGCCGAGCGCGGGATCGTCTTCCTCAGCTCCCGCCCCGGCGAGGAGCACCACGAATTCGTCATCCAGCGCGGGCGCACCGCCGAGTCCGGGGCGCGGCTCACCCACCAGATCTCCTGGCGGATCGACTCGCTGGAAACCCTCGTCGCGTTCCACGAGCGGTTCCGGTCCGAGGGCATCCCCGTGCAGCAGGAGGTCACCCACGGGAACGCCTACGGGATCTACTTCTTCGACCCGGAAGGCAACCGCAACGAGGTGTACGTGCGGGTCGACCGCGATGTGCGGCAGCCGTTCCGCAAGACGCTCAACCTCGACCAGCCGCTGGCGCAGATCGAGGCGGAGGCCGAGCGCCTGCTGCACGACGGCGGACCGGCCTACCAGCCCGTCCAGTAGGAAGCCGCCGTGCTGAGGGGAGAATCCGTGGACGGCACAGTCGTCGACCCCGGCGACAGCGGGGTCCTGACGGCCGACGTGGCGGTGGTCGGGGCGGGCCCCGTGGGCATGACGGCCGCCGCGCTGCTGGCCGCCGACGGTCTGAGCGTCGTGGTGGTGGAACGCAACCCGGTGACGAGTGACGCCCCGAAGGCGATCAGCATCGACGACGAGGCCCTGCGCGTGTACCAGGCGGCCGGATGCGCCGAGCGGGTGCTGCGCATCATCGTCCCCGGCACCGGCACCAGGTACTACGGCGCCGACGGCGAACCGCTGTTCCAGGCGCGGGCCGAGGTGCCGTACCGCTTCGGGCACCCCTTCAAGAACCCGTTCGCCCAGCCGGACCTGGAGCGGGAACTGCTGGCCCACCTGAGGGCCGACCCCCGGGTCTCGGTGCTCATGCGCACCGAACTCGCCGGGCTGCGCCAGGACGCGACGGGGGTGGAGCTGGTGTGCCGGACCGCCGGCGGCGTCCGCACGATCCGCGCCGCGTACGCCCTCGGCTGCGACGGCGGGCGTTCGACGGTGCGGGACCGCCTGGGCGTCGGTATGAGCGGACGCGGCTTCGACGACGTGTGGCTGGTGGCCGACGTCCTCGGGGACCCGCACACCGAGCGCTACGGCATGCACCACGGCGATCCGCGCCGCCCCCACGTCATCGTCCCCGGCCGGGAGGGCCGCTGCCGCTACGAGTTCCACCTCCACCCGGGCGAGTGCGCGGCCGGGCAGCAGCCACCGTTCGAACTGGTCCGCCGGCTCCTCGAACCGTTCCGTACGCTCACCCCGGACCAGGTGCAGCGCGCGGTGGCGTACCGGTTCCACGCTCTCGTGGCGGACTCCTGGCGCGTCGGACGCTGCTTCCTGCTCGGCGACGCGGCCCACATGATGCCGCCCTTCGCCGGCCAGGGACTGAACTCCGGCATCCGAGACGCGGCCAATCTCTGCTGGAAGATCGCCGGCGTGCTGCGCGGCACGCTGACCGACGCGGCCCTCGACACCTACGAGACCGAGCGCAGACCGCACGCGGAGGCCACCGTGGCCCTGTCGGCGAAGCTGGGCCGGATCGTGATGACCACGAACCCGCGCCTCGCCCGGCGCCGGGACGCCGTCGTGCGCGCGATGATGCGGTCACCGGACAAGCGCGCCTACCTGGAACACATGCGGTACCGGCCCCCTCAGCGCTACCGGGACGGGCTGGTGGCCCCCGGCGGGGCGCCCACCGGAGTCATGCTCGGCCAGCCCAGGGTGTTCGACGTCGACCACGGGCGGACCCGGCTGCTCGACGAGGTCGTCGGCCACGGTTGGGCGCTGCTCGGGGTCGGCGTGCCCGAGTCGGGCTACGGCAGGGCCCTCGACGCGCTCCGGCCGCTGGACCCGGTCGTCGCGCACGTCGCGGTGGGCGACGTCCTGCCCGCCTCACCCGCCGCGCCGCGCGTCCTGGTGGACGTCGACGGCGGCCTGGAAGCCGAGACCGCGGCCTACCGCGGCCGGTACGTGCTGCTCCGACCCGACCGGTTCGTGGCGGCGTGCTGGCCGCCGGACGCCCCGCCCGACCTCGCGGAGACCCTCGCACTGGACCGGGCGGTCCCGGCCGGGCTCCCGCTGGCCGGCTGACGGGACGGGCGCCGGCACAGCTCCGTCGGACGCGGCACGCCGTGCGCGGTGCCCCGGTCCCCGGCACCTCGGTCGGCGGAGCCGCCGCACGCCCGCGCGCGTGCCCGGCACCCGCCGGGTCTTCCGGTGCCGCCGGACCGCGCGGGCGACGCATCGTCGCCGCGTGGTGCCGCACCGTGGAGGGCGTCATGATGCCAGTAGCGAGAAGCACGCACTGCCGCGAGTCGCGAGGGCAGGTGGCCGCGATGCGAGTGAACGGAGGTCCCGTCGACCGCCGCGGCGACGTGCGCCGTGACCGCCTGCTCGCCCGTGAGGCGGCCCGGTGCCTGCGTGAGCTGGACGCCGCTGCGGTCATCGTCTACCTGCGCGTCCCCGGGGAGCGCGCGCTGGCCGCGGCCGTGGTCGCGGTGACGCCGATGGGCGTCTACTCCCCCCTCGAACGCGTGTCCCTGGACGATCAACGGTACGCCTCGGCGACGGCCTACCGGACCGGCCGGGTCGCGACGGCGCACTCCACGGAGATCCTGGAACGCCATCCGGAGCTGGCCGTGCTCACGCCCTTCCCCTACGTCGTCATGGCCACCGAGCTGCGCGGGCCGGCGGGTGCCACGGGGGCGGTGACGGCCACCTGGCCCGAGGCCGCGGGCGCCGGACCGGTCGCCGGCCGGGAAGCCCTGGTCCGGGCCGCCGGCCGGATGTCGGCGGTCGTCGAGCGCTTCGCCGCGCTCGGGGTCCCCGCCGAACCCGCCGCGGTGCCCCTGGTCGTACCGGGGGACCACGAGCCGGGACCCGCGTCCACGGATCCCCCGCCGGGCGGCGTGGACGTGCCCACCGCGTATCACGTGCACAAGCTGGCGGTGCGGCTGGCCACGGTCACGGAAACCGGTGAGGCCGCCGAGGAGGCCGTCGAGCGGATCACGCAGGGCTTCGGCGCCGAGGCGGTGGCACTCAGCCTCGTCGAGTCCGGCAGGCTCCACGTGGTCGGCGCGTCCGGCTGCTCCTCCGCCTGGCTGCGGAGGCTGAACGGGATGCCGCTGAGCAGGCCCTCGCTGGAGACGCTCGCCGTCGCGGCCCGCGAGCAGATCACCGAACCGGCCGGCGGCCGAGCCTCCGGGCGGTTCGCCCGGGAGGAGGCCGAGGACCGGGACCACGTCTGGTTCGTGCTGCCGCTGCTGGCGGGCGGCCGTGCCACGGGAACCTGCTCGGTCGGCTACCCCGCCCGCCCCGGCGGGACCGCCGGGGTGCAGGGCGCGCTGACGTCACTGGCCACCCTGCTGGGCCAGACGTTCGAGCGGACCCGCGTGCTGGACGCCCGCCGGGCCCTGGCCCAGCAACTCCAGGAGACGCTGCTGCCGCGGATGCTCCCGCAGGTCGCGGGCGTTCTCACCACCTGCCGTTACGCGCCGGCCGGCGGTGCGTTCGACCTGGGCGGCGACTGGTACGACGTGATCGAACTGCCCGGCGGTGAGGTGGCCGCCGTCGTGGGCGACGTCGAGGGGCACAACATCGCGGCGGCCGTGGTGATGGGGCAACTGCGCAGCGCGGTACGCGCGTTCGCGGGCGAGGGCCACGACCCGGCGACCGTGCTGACCCGGACCAACCGGCTGCTGAACGACCTGGCGGGCGACCTGCTGGCCACGTGCTGCTGCGTCTGGCTCGATCCCGGCACCGGTGAGGTGCGCGTGGCCACGGCCGGGCACGTGCCGCCGCTGATCCGCGAGGAGAACGGGCACTACCCCGTCCTGGACGTCGACATCGGCGTCCCGCTCGGTGTGGAGGCGGACCCCGTCTACCGGGCCGCCGAGCAGGTCGTACGGCCCGGGACCCTGGTGGTGCTCCACTCCGACGGGCTGTCCGGGGACGGCTCGGGGATGACCCCCGCGGCGTTCGAGTCCGCCTTCCGCACCGCCGGCGGTGAGATGGAGGACCTGGGCGACCTCCTGGTCGGGGAGTCCTCCCCGCACCCCTCCCACGAGGATGACAGGGCCCTGCTGCTCCTCCGCTACGAGGGCGCCCCCGCCGATGTCCGCGGCGACGTCCGCGGGCTGGAGATACCCCGCCACGACCTGGCAGGCGTGCGGCGCGCGCGGCGGTTCCTGCGGGAGTCCCTGGACGGATGGGACCTGGGGGCGCTGGCCGACGACGCCGAACTGCTGGCCTGCGAGGTGGTCACCAACGCCCTCGTGCACGGCGACAGCGAGGTCGATGTACGCCTGCGCAGGTACCCGCGGAAGGTCCGGGTGGAGGTGCGGGACTGCGCCCCGCGCCCGGCCGTGCCCGTCACCGTCCTGCGCGAGGAGGACCAGGCCGAGAGCGGGCGAGGGCTGGTCATCGTCGCGGCGCTGGCCGCGGCCTGGGGCAACTCCCCGAGCGGCCGGGGCAAGACGGTGTGGTTCGAACTCGGTACGCCGTGAGCGTGCCGTCCGGGCCGGGGCTCAGGACTGCACGGTCCGCACGAGGTCGCCGATCTCGGCGGCCGTGGCCCGCACCTGCTGGACGATCGTCCGCTCCGCCACCTGAGAGGTGCGCGAACTCACCGCGGCCACGCTCACGGCGGCGACGACGCTCTGCCCGTCGCCGAAGACCGGCGCCGCCACACCGAGCACGTCGTGGTCGAGTTCGGACCGCGTCACGGAGTAGCCGTCGGCCCGGATCTGCCTCAGCCGGGCGAGGATGGCGTCGACGTCGGTCAGGGTGGCGGGGGTGAACCTGCGCAGTTCCGTGGCCCGCAGCAGTGCCTCGGCCTCTTCGGGCGGGCTCCAGGCGAGCAGGACCAGCGCGGAGGCGCCGGCGTTGATGGGCAGGGTCATGCCGCGCTCGTAGGAGATGCGGACCCGGTGGGTCTGCGACTCGGCGCGGTCCAGGCAGACGACCAGATCGCCCACCCGGCGCGTGAGCAGGACGGTCTCGTGCACGCTGTCGGCGAGCCGGTTGAGGGCCGGCAGGGCGACTTCGGTGAGTCCGTAGCTCCGGCGGGCGACCCGCGCCAGCTCCAGCACCCGCAGCCCGAGGCGGAAACCACCGCCCGGCGCCTCTTCGAGGAAGCGGTTGGTCACCAGGCTCTGCAGATACCGGTACGCGGTGGACTTGGCCACTCCGAGGGCCGTCGCCACCTCGATGCCGGACACCACCGGCCGATCGTCGGTGAACATCCCCAGGATGTCGAGCGCGCGATCGGCCGTCGTGTTGCGCTCACGATAAGAAGATCGATTCACAGGTCCTGCCATGCGAAACAGCATACTGCTTTTGCAGGACTGGTCTACGGCGGTGTCTCCGCGGGCCGGTCAGGAGCCGTCCCGGAGGCGGGGCAGCAGGTCCAGGGCGTTGCAGCGGAACATGGCCGCGCGGGCCGAGGACTCCAGCGACGGCGTGTGCGACAGCGTATCGGCCAGCTCCACCGCGGGAGCCAGCGGAGTGAACGGGAAGTCGCTGCCGTAGTGCAGATGCCCGGGGTCGGCCACCTTCAGCAGGGCGTCCAGGAGTTCGGGGACCGGGGCGCCGGCCAGGTCGAAGTGCAGCCGCCTGAGCGCCTTGCGCACACTCGGCAGTCCGGGCCCGCCCGCGGGCGCGAGCAGCGGCAGCAGCAGTTCGACCCGGCCGGCGAGGACGGGCAGTGCCGCCCCGGCGTGCGGGACGATCACCTTCAGGTCGGGGTGGCGGTCGAGGACCCCGGAGAGGATGAGATCGGTGACCGACCGCGTGGTCTCGAACATGAACTCCAGCATGGGGCGCGGATAGCCCAGCGCCAGGTGCTCCCCTCCCGCCGGGGTCGTGGGATGGACGAAGACGACCGCGCCGCGCCGGGCCGCTTCGGCGTAGAGGGGTTCGAGACGCTCGTCGCCCAGGTAGACGCCCGCGTGGTTCGTCTCCAGGACGATCCCGTCGGCGTGCAGCACGTCCAGGGCGTACCGCAGCTCGTCCTCCGCGGCGGCGACGTCGGGCAGGGGCAGGCTCGCGAAGAACCCGAACCGGCCCGGATGGGCACGGACCAGCCGCGCCCCCTCCTCGTTCACCTGCCGGGCCAGTGCGACGGCGGCGTCGGCGTCACCGAAGTACACGCCCGGTGAGGAGATGGACAGCAGGGCCGTCCGCACACCGAGTTCGTCCATGGCCCGCAGGGCGAGATCCTCGCTCCACTCCGGGATGGCCTTGATGCCGTCGGGCCGGGAGTGTCCGGCGGCTTCCAGGGCGCTGCGGTAGAAGTCGGGCACGTAGTGGGCGTGCACGTCGATCCGGTCGTGGATCCGGTCGTGGCTCATCGGCGCTTCCTTTTGTGACGGGGTTCAGAGGGTCGGTGACGGGGGCCTGCCGCCCCCGCACGGGCGGGTCAGCCGCCGGAGGACGGGGCCGCGGGCGGGGTGGCGGGACGGCCCGGTTCCACGGGGACGGGCAGCCAGGCGTAGCCGTCGCCGTCGGGCCGCAGATGGCCGAGGCCCGGGAAGGGGAAGTGGTACGCGAAGACGGCGTAGCGCCGCTTGTCCACCAGGTCGTAGACGCGGCGGCGCTGTTCGGTGGCGGCGGGGCCGTCGTGGTCGAACTGGAAGCGCCAGTCCGGACGCTGGAGCAGCAGGACGTGGTGGTGGCAGAGATCGCCCCAGCAGATGATGGTCCTGTCCTCGCTCGTGATGTCGTACACGAGGTGTCCGGGGCTGTGCCCCGGGGTGGCGATCGCGGTGATGCCGGGGACGATCTCGGAGCGGTCCTCGACGGTGACGAGGCGGCCGGCCTCCGCGTACGGCATCAGGTTGAGGTGCGCGCCCCGGTAGTGGTCGGCCATGTGCTCGTTGGGCGCGCCGGCGATCCGGCCCAGGTCCGTCCAGTGCGTGAAGTCCGCCTTGCTCACCATGACCGTGGCGTTGGGGTACAGCGGCGCTCCCCCGGCGTCGACGAGGCCCCAGCAGTGATCGGGGTGGGCGTGGGTGAGGGCGACGACGTCGATGTCGCCGGGTTCGATCCCGGCCGCCCGCAGGCTGGACACCGCCCTCCCGGTGTGCGCGCCGAAGGTCTTGACGCCGAGGTCCGGCATGGTGCCCACCCCGGTGTCGAACAGGACGAGCCGGCTGCCGGTGTCGACCACGAGCAGGTTCTGGTTGAGCCGGACCCGGTCGGTGGGCAGGTAGTGCCGGTGCAGCAGGGCGTCGATGTCGGCGGGGTCGGCGGTCGGGAAGTTGGCGTGGGCGGGTCCCATCTCCAGGATGCCGTCGGAGACGACCGTGCAGGTGAAGGCGCCGTGCGTGAACCGGGCCCAGCCGTCGTGCAGGTCGATGTCGTAGGAGTCGTCCATGGTGTGCCTCTCGGACAGGGGGCTTGGGGGAAGTGAGCGGCGGGAACGGATCACAGGCCGTCCGCCGGGGCGGCCGGACGTGACCGGACGGCGCGGGCGAGGGCCAGCAGGGTCACCACCACGATGCACGCCGAGCAGCCGAAGAGCACGAACACGCCGTACGCTCCGAGACCGCTTCCGATGACCAGGCCGCCGACGACCGGGCCGACCGCGCCGATGTAGGACAGGCCGTTGGACCAGCCCATCACCGTGCCGCGGATGGGCGCCGGATACAGATCGCCGGCCGCCGCGTTGAGCAGGTTCTCCGTGGTGTGCCCGCCCGCTCCCATCAGCGCGACGCAGACCAGCAGCAGGGGGAGGGACCGGGAGCCGGCCACGACGCCCGCGAGACCGGCCACCGTGAGCAGGGACGTGACGACGGCCGTCCGCAGGGCGCCGAACCGGTCGGCCAGCGGTGCCGCGATCAGGGAGCCGCACACGGCCCCCGCGGTCAGCGTGAAGGAGAACAGCAGGGCGGAGGTGAGGGGGTAGTCCAGGGCGGTCATGGCCGCGGTGAGCCACACGTTCAGCCCGAACCAGGTGAACATGTTGGGCACGGCGACCGCGGCGACGAGGGCCGCGACCAGCACTCCGCGGGTGCGGAACATCCGCGCCAGCGGCCCCGTGGAGCCGGTGGCCGGCGGTTCCCGGCCGGGGGCGGACGGGGCGCGCAGTTCCAGAGGGGTGAGGAACACGACGGCGAAGATGACGAGCGTCAGCGCGGCGCCGATGAAGAACATCGGTCTCCAGCCGAGATGCGGCAGCACCGCCAGGCCGATCAGGGCCGTCAGCGCACCGCCCAGCGGGATGCCCGCCATGGTGATGTTCACGACGAGGCTCGCCCGGTTGCGCGGGGCGTGGGCGCGGGCGAGTGTCAGGGCGGTGGTGATGGCCCCGCCGACGCCCAGGCCTGACAGCAGGCGGGCCAGGGCGAGGACCGGCACGTCGCCGGCCACGCCGGTCACGACGAACCCGGCGATGAACAGGCCGATGCCGGCCAGCAGCACGGGCTGGTGCCCGAACCGGTCGCCGATCACGCCCGCGACCAGGGCGCCCGCCAGCATGCCGACGTAGATGACGCTGCCCACGAGACCGACCGTGCCGGTGTCGAGTCCGAGCCCCCGGTCGGTGAGCAGGAGAGGGATGACCGAGCCGTAGACGATGAGGCTGTAACCCTCCATCACCGTCACGGTCGTGCAGATGAGGATCGCCACCGCGGGGCGCACCGTGCGCCGGGGCGCGGTGTCCTGTGCGGTGAGGGATGTGGTCAAAGGTGTGGACACGTCACGCTCCGTCGAGGTCGGTCGGTCCTTTGACAACCAGAGCATAGGTTTCATTTTTCAGGAGTCAATACCTGTTAATCAGGACGACCTGGGTCTACGCTGTTGCCACCGCGTTAACCGCCGAAGACGGGAAGGGAACGAGAGCCGTGCCGAGAGCCGCAGTGGTGTGGACCCGCGGAGGGCCCTTCAGCCTCGAGGAAGTCGAACTGGACGAGCTGCGGCCCGATGAGGTCCGGGTCCGCATGGTGGCGGCGGGGATGTGCCACACCGACCTGAACGCGGTCCACGGATCGCTGCCCTACCCCCTGCCGGGAGTCCTCGGCCACGAGGGCGTCGGCGTCGTCGAGGAGGTCGGCGCCACCGTGCGGCGCACCCGCCCCGGCGACCGCGTCCTGCTGACCTTCACCTCCTGCGGCCGCTGCCGGGGCTGCCGCGGCGGCCACCCGGCGCACTGCGACCGGCAGATGGAACTCAACCTCTTCGGAGGCCGCCGCGCGGACGGCAGCGCCACCCTGCGCCACAAGGGAACGGACCTGAACGGGCACTTCTTCGGCCAGTCGTCCTTCGCCGACCGGGCGATCGCCGACGAGCGCTCCGTCGTCGTCCTGCCCGACGACCTGACGGAAGCCGACCTGCCGGTCCTGGCCCCGCTCGGCTGCGGGGCGCAGACGGGCGCCGGAGCCATCCTCAACATCCTCCGCCCGCGTCCGGGAGAGACCATCGCCGTCACGGGAGCGGGCGCCGTGGGCCTGTCCGCCGTCATGGCCGCCCGCATGTCCCCGGCCGGTGCCGTGATCGCCGTCGACCGCGTCCCCTCCCGGCTGGAGCTGGCACGGGAACTCGGCGCCACCCACACCGTCGACACCTCCGCCCAACCGCTCGGTGAGGCCCTGCTCGACCTCACCCGAGGCGCGGGCGTCGACGCCGTCGTCGAGACGACCGGGAACACCGCGCTGCTCGAAACCCTCATCGACGGCCTGGGAGTGGCCGGCCGGATCGCCGTGATCGGCGCGCCGAAGGCCGGGTCCAGGGCGTCGTTCGACGTCAACCGGCTGCTGCTGGGCCGCACCGTGCACGGCGTGACCCTGGGGGACAGCGAACCGGAGACCTTCATCCCGGCGCTGCTCGCCGCGCACCGGCGCGGAGCCTTCCCGCTGGACAGACTCGTGCGGACGTATCCCTTCGAGGAGATCAACCGCGCGGCGCGGGACGCGGCCGCGGGCATCGCCGTCAAACCCGTCCTCGTCTTCTGAACGCCGGACCGGACCTCTTGACCGGACCTCTCGACCAGACCGCCGAACCGGACCCCTCGACCGGACCTCCGAACCGGTCCTCCGAACCAAGGCAGGAACAGCCATGCCCGACCACCTCGGTCTCCTCATCGACGGCAAGCGGGTGCCGGCCAGGGACGCCCGCACGTTCGCCTCCGTCTCGCCCGTCACGGGCCGCCTGCTGGCCCAGGTGGCCTGCGCGGGCCCCGCCGACGCCGACGCCGCCGTGGACGCAGCCTGGACCGCCTTCCACAGCTGGTCACGCACGTCCTACACCGAGCGCCGACGCGTCCTGCTGCGCGCTGCGGACCTGCTCGAAGCCCGGATGTCCGAGCACTGTGCGGCGCTCGCCCTGGAGACCGGCGCGGTACGCCGGTGGGGCGAGATGAACATCGCCGAGGCGGCGGCCAACCTTCGTGAGGCGGCCGCACTGACCAGCACCCCGACGGGCACCCTCCTGCCCTCCCACGATCCGGCCACCACCAACGTCGACCTGCGCGGCCCCGCCGGACCCGTCCTCGCCATGGTGCCCTGGAACGCGCCCGTGGTCCTCGCCGCGCGCGCCACCGCCGTCGCACTCGCCGCCGGCAACACCGTCATCCTGCGCCCCAGCGAGGCGGCGCCCTACGCCGCCGGCCACCTGCTGGCCGACACGCTCACCGAGGCCGGCCTGCCCGACGGGGTGGTCAACGTCCTCACCTGCGCCCCCGCCGACAGCCCGGCCCTCGTCACGGCACTCGTCCAGCGGCCCGAGCTGCGCCGGGTCGTCTTCATCGGCTCCACACCCGTCGGCCGCTCCATCGCCCGGCTGGCGGCCTCCCACCTGACACCGGCGGTGATGGAACTGGGCGGCAAGAACGTCACCGTCGTCCTGGACGACACGGATCCGGACCGGGCCGCCGACCTCATCGCCGTGTCGGCGTTCGCCAACGCGGGGCAGGTCTGCATGAGCACGGACCGGGTCCTGGTCGCCGAAAGCCTCCACACGGACCTCGCCGAACGGCTGGCGGCCCGTGCGGAGGCCCTGACGGCGGGCGACCCCCGGTCACCCGGGACCGACATCGGCCCCCTCATCGACCGGCGCGCCGCGGACCGCTTCCGTGATCTCGTCACCGACGCCCGCGCGCACGGCGCCCGGGTCCTCGCCGGAGGAGACGACCCCGACGGGCTGCTGGCACGCCCGACGGTGCTCGGCCCCGTGGACCCCGCGGCCCGGCTGCACCAGGAGGAGGCGTTCTCCCCCCTCGTGACCGTGCAGCCGTGCGCCTCCGAGGAGGAACTGGCCGACCAGGCGAACAACACGCCCTACGGCCTCATCGCCTCGGTCCTCTCCGACGACACCGCCCGTGCCGTCCGTCTCGCCCGCCGGCTGCGTGTCGGCGCCGTCCACGTCAACGGGCCCTCGGTCGGGGACGAACCCCACGTGCCCTTCGGCGGAGTCGCCCTCTCCGGATTCGGCAGGCTCGGCGGCCACGAGGCCTGGCACTTCTTCACCGAACAGAAGACGCTCTACGTGCACGGGGACACCTGAGGCCCGGCCCTATCCGCCGCCGCGGTCCCCGGCGGTGCACCGCCCGGGCCCCGGCCGTGACGCCGGGGCCCGGGCGCGCTCAGTAGGCGAACCGCTGGATCTGCCGGTCGTCCGGGCCGAACGTCCAGCCCGTCCTGGTCGCCGGATCCAGCTGGAGGGCGTTCTCCGCGCCGCCGTGGGCTCCGACGGCGAAGCCGGTCAGCGTGCGGATCAGCGTGCCGGTCCGCAGGTCGACGACCGCGAGCTGACCGGTGGCGTTGTTGTCCGGCACCCACATGCCGGCCCCGAAGTACGGCGTGCCGGCCGGCGACGGGAACGAGACCACGGCGACCCGGTGGACGCCGTCCACCGCGAGCGCGGAGGGCTTGCCCAGCCGGACGGCGGCGGGGGCGGCGGCCGTACCGGTCCTCTCGTCCGACGCGCCGAGGACGGCCGTGGGCACGATGTTGACGCTGCCCACGGTGGCCGAGAGGTCGAACAGCGTCCCCGCCCCGTCCGAGGCGATGCCGTGGCCGCATCCGGAGACGCTGTCGAGGCCGGTCACCGTCCGCGCCGCGAGGTCGACGCGGGCGGGTACGGCCCCGCCCAGGCAGTTGAACGGGCCCGCCGCCTTGGCGAGGAAGACGTCCCCGGTGGCGGAGTCGACGGTCAGCAGGCCGTAGGCGCCGGGGGCCGCGCCGGGCGGATCGGCCTGGACGGGGCCGGCCGCGGTCCCCGTGGCGAGGTCGACGGGCAGGACCAGGTCGGCGGGGTCACCGGCCCGGTGCAGGAGCAGCGCGCCCCGGGCCCGCACGGCGTCCACCCGGCCCGTGACGTAGGTGTACTCGGCCGCCGGCAGCGTGACGCTGCCCGTCAGGGAGCCGGTGCGGGTGTTCCACGTCTCCACCCGCACATCCCCGTCGTCCGTGGCACGGTGGACCAGCAGGACCCGGTCCGCGGTCGCCCCGGCGACCTCGTAGGAGGAGCCGGAGCCCGCGTCCGAGGTGATGACGTCGCCGTAGCGTCCGGTCGCCGTCGTGTAGTGGCGGACCTCCGTGCCGCCCGAGGGCAGGGCCAGGGCCACCACGGAGCGGGCGCCCGCCGCGGCGAAGCCCGTCACCGTGGCCCCGCCGGGGGCGAGTCCGTCGTCGAAGGCCAGCGACGACACCGGCGACGCCTGCCCGAGCACCTGCCCGTCCCGGCCCAGGGCGAGCACCCGGACGGTGTAGTCGTCCGAGCCGAGCAGGCCGAGCGCCGCCGCGTCGAGCCGGACCGAACCCGAGACGCCGGGCAGGGTGCGGTGGAGCACCGACGGGCCGTTCACACCGTCGTGGTCGAGGCGGGTGCCGTTGGCGTTGCTGAACGTGTTGAACGTGCCGTGGAGGGTGGGGGCCGGGGCGGAGAACTCCACCTCGGCGGCCCGCGCTCCGCGCACGGCCCGTACGTCGTAGCGGAGCGTGAAGGAGGAGGCGGCGCGGGAGACCTCCGCCGTGTGCCCGGCCTTCCCGCCGCCACCGGTCAGGACCGGAGCCGGCGGACGGTCCGCGGCGCCGCCCCCGACGACGCGCACCGGGGCGAACTCGCCGTAGGTGACGCGCTGCGGGTTGCCGCCGAAGCCCTGCTGGGCGATCCCGATGCCGTAGATGCCGCCGCCGGCCGCGAACGCGCTCGCGGGTACGGTGACCGTCCCCTTGGGCGAGGTCAGCGCCTGGTGCCAGCCGGCCGTGAACAGGGGGGCGAGCTGCGGGTTCCAGTGGCCGACCGTGGAGACGACCAGGGTGGGGTCGGAGAGGGCGGCGACGCCGGTCAGGTCGTAGGAGACGGTCACCGGACGGCCGACGCCGGCCGTCGCGGGCGCCTCGGGGGCGGTGGCCTGCGCGTAGGTGCCGTCGCTGGGGCCGACGACGAGGGTGCGCGTGGCGCTCGCGCGGGTACGGCCGCCGGCCAGCACCCGGTACGTCACCGTGATCTCGCGGTCCTTGGGGGAGACCACCGGCAGGCCCGCGGCGGCCAGGAGCCGGGCCGGCGTCACGCGTATCGCCGGGCCGGCGGAGCGGAAGACCGTCGAGCCGACCGTGAGGGTGTACTCGGTGTGGCCGGTCCGGCCGGTGACGTCCCCGGCGAAGGTGACCGGGCCGGTCAGGCCCTCGCCGTCGCCGCCCGAGGAACGGTCACCGAGGTCGATGCGGCCGGGGTCGGTCGTCTCCGTGAAGGCACCGCCGAGACCGCCGACGGTGACGCGGTGCGCGACGGACAGACGGACCAGCGAGGGCGGTCCGGCCGGCCCGCCCAGCGTCTTCTCGACCGCGGCCGTCACGTCGATCTGGGGGCCGACGTGCAGGCTCCGGTCGATCTGGGGCGGGGTGGGGACCGCGCGTCCCGTCCTCGCCAGGACGTCCCGCACCTGGGCGGGCGTCAGACGGTGCCCGGAGAGCCGTCCCGCCTGGAGGACGACCGCCGCCGCGGCGGCTGTCTCGGGGGCCGAGGCGGAGGTCCCGCCGTTGAGGCCCACGGTGACGTCGCGCGGCGAGCCGCCGGCCGGGTGCGAGAAGGCGAGGACGTTGTCGCTGGGCGCCGACAGGTCGACCCGGCTGCCGAAGCCGGACGAGAAGGTGCCGAAGCCGCTGATCCGGGTCTCGGCGGTGGTGGCGTCGCCCCGCGGCCCCGCGGCCAGGGTGTCGTCCAGGGTGGTGCCGCCGGCGGCTATCGCTCCGCTGTCGGGGACCCGGGTGGGGGTGGTGGACTCGGCGTCGTCGTCGATCGTGGTCGCCGAACGGCCGTCCGCCGCCAGGTCGGTGGCGGTGCTGCCGCCGTCGGGGCCGACGGCGGCGGGCGTGTACAGACGGGTGCCGTCGTTGGAGGAGATGCACACCACGATGCCGTCGTCGTGGACGAGGGAGGTCACGACCGAGCGGATGACCGGGTCGTCCTCCAGGTAACGGCCGGGAAAGCCCTCGGCGTCGGTGCCGAAGCCGAGGCTGGCCGTGATGACGTCGGGCCTCGGCGACTGGTGGGCGGCGGCGAGCAGGGCGCCCGCGATGCGGTCGGTGGTGGGCTGCTCGGGTACGACGAGCCGGTAGTCGGCGCCCGGCGCGATGCCCAGGAGGTCGGTGTAGCCGCTGCCGGTGGCCCCGGGACGCTGCCGGTCGTGGGGGAGCGGTGCCATCACGCTGAAGTCCAGCAGGACCTCGTCCAGAGCCGGGTCCTGGTTCTCCGTGGAGGCGGCGCCGTCCAGGCCACCGCCGTCCTTGGCGACATAGGCGGGGATCAGCGGCATCGAGGGCAGGTCGAGGTAGCGCCGGCCGTCCTTCAGGACGGTGGTCGGGCCGTGGGAGCGTACGTAGGCGTCGCCGGCGTCGGCCATCGACTGGTCGGTGAGGTCGCCGATGGAGACGTTGGTGATGGTCTCCCCGGCCCCCGGCTGCTGTCCGTACCGCTTCCCGAGCAGGGAGAAGGCGCCGGTCGCGTCCACCCCGCCGGCGTTGAGGAAGGCCTGCGCGGAGGTGGTGAGGGTGTCGTTGGACGGCACCGCGCCCGCTGCCCCCGTACCGGTGCGCCCGCCCGGCCGCGCCGCCGTCGCGCCGGACGCCGCCGGGAAGGCACGCACGGCCGCCGGGTCCAGCGCACGCGCCCCGGTGCTCATCGTGTTGACGTAGCGGTTCGGTTCGGCGTCCGCGATGCCGGGCGCACCCCGCAGGGCCCGGGCGACCGCGACGGAATCCCGCTCACCGGTGCTCAGGACGTACGTACGGGACACCGCGCCGGACCCGGCTCCCCGGGCCACCGGGCGCAGCGAACGCGCCCCGACGGACCGGAAGTCGGCATCGAGCGCGGCGACACCGGTCCGCGGCAGTCGCGCGGCGACGCGGGTCCCGGGCACGGGCGCGCCGGTGACCGACGTCTTCTCGTCCAGGGTCACCAGGACCTGCCCGGGCACCACTCCCTCCCGCTGGGTGGCGGGGTGCACGGAGGACGGTGTGACGGGCGTCGGGGCCGGCGCGGAGGGGGCGCCGGGCTGCGCCGCGCGCGCGGGAAGCGCCGCCAGCGCGCTCGTCGCGGTCAGGAGGAGGACGGCACAGGCTCTGACGACCCGGCGGGCGGGGGGACTTGCGTGTGGCATAGGGGCACCTTCTGCTGATGTCCGATGCGCGCACGGCGGTGACGCCGCGCAGAACGCACGACAGGGACGTGGGCCCGCACGTCATGGCGGGACGACGCCCCTTTCTGCGGCGAAGATGCCAAGGGGGCCGGTGTGGCGCAAGGATGCCGGTGTGGCCGGATGCCGCCAGGTGGCGGTCGGCGGCCAGAACGACCGGAGTGGAAATGGAACTTGACGTCCTCGGACTCGGCGATGAAACACAACGCGTCTACACGACGCTGGTCGGTCTGCCCAGAAGTACCGCATCGGAGGTGGCGAAGGCATGCGGGACCAGCACCAGCGCGGCGGCGCGGCTGCTGTCCGTCCTGGTGAAGTCCGGACTGGCGACCAGGTCGGCGACCAGGCCGCCGCGCTTCACCGCCGCGGCTCCCGACGTGGCGGTCACCGAACTGATCCAGGAACGTGAGCGGCAGCTCGACGCGGCCCGCTCGCTGGTGCGCCGGCTGGCCGTGACCCACCGGGAAGCCCTCCGGGTCGGCGATCCCGGCATGGCGGTCGAACTGCTCAGCGGGTACGAGGACATCAGCGCCGCCGTCCACCGGATCACCGCCGGTGCCCGCCGCCAGATCCGCGCCTTCGACCGTCCGCCCTACGTGGACCGCCCCGGCAGCAACCTGGAGAACCAGCGCGGCCGGCAGCGCACCGGCGTCACCCACCGCGTCGTCTACGACCGGGCCGCGGTGGACTGGCCGGGGCGCCTGCGCGACGACATCCTGCCCAGCGTGCGCTCCGGCGAACAGGCGCGTGTGCTGGCGCGGTTGCCGATGAAACTGGTCATCGCCGACGACGCGCTGGCGGTCATACCCTTCAGCCTCGCGCCGGGCGGGCACCTGGCCGCCTACCTGATCCACCGCTCCCCGATGCTCACCGCGCTGGAAGCACTCTTCGAGGCCGAGTGGCAGCGCGCGGCACCACTGGAGGACACCGGGCCGCGCGGCGGGCGGCCCGACCGGCCCGACCCCGACACCCTCGCGCTCGTCAGACTGCTGGCCTCGGGGTGCTCGGACACGGCGATCGCCCGCACCCAGGGCTGGAGCCGGCGCACCACCCAGCGCCGCATCCAGGGGCTGATGACCGAACTGGGCGCGGCCACCCGCTTCCAGGCCGCGGCACAGGCCGCCCGCCGCGGGTGGCTGCCGTGATCTCCGGGACGGGGCGCCGCACCCGCGACCATGCCCGATCATGGTCGGCATGTCACTCATAGCATCCGTCGTGGTCGTGGCCATCGCCTGCCTGCACGCCTGCATCCTCGCGCTGGAGATGTTCTTCTGGACCGGCCCGAGAGCGCGGGCGGCCTTCGGGACCAGTGCCGAGTTCGCCACCCTGACGAAGGCGCTCGCGGCCAACCAGGGCCTGTACAACGGCTTTCTCGCCGCCGGCCTGGTGTGGGGCGCGGTGGCCTCCGACCCGGTGGGCTTCCAGGTGAAGGTGTTCTTCCTGGTGTGCGTGGCGGTGGCGGGCCTGTACGGGGCCGCCACCTCCAGCCGGCGGATCCTGTACGTCCAGACGGTGCCGGCGGCCGTGGGCCTCGCGCTCGTGTTCCTCGCCCACTGACCTGGCGGAGTTCAGGGCGCGGCCGAGTCCGCAAGTGCGCGGCGCCCGTCGGCGTTCGCATCATGACACCGGCGGCCGGCCGCCGGCCCCCGTGCGGATGACGCACCTGATCCAGTGTCGCAGACGCGTGACGTCCCCGAACGAAGCGACCTGCGTCCGGTCCGACGCGGACAGGACACCCACGAGCACCTCATGGCCCGCCGTGTCGAACGCCGTCGCCGGGCCCCCCGAGTCACCGCCCGCCGGCAGGCCGGTGCCGCGCTGCGCGCAGAAGTCCCCGGTCCCCACCAGCAGATCGCACCGCCGGTCCGCGTGCGCCACGATCCTGACCTGCGCCTGCTTGAGGACGTCCGACTGGCACGAGGCCTCGCTCTTGGGCGGCGCGCAGGTGGCACCCCAGCCGTAGGACCGGACGCTGCGCCCCACCTTGACACTGTCGCTGGTTCCCATCTCGATGGGCTGGACGTCCAGGCGGGGCACCCGCACCAGGGCCACATCGGCTCCGGGTGCGAACACCGTGCCGTTCTCCGCGCGACGCACGACCTTCCCGTGCCGCTGGTCGAGGCTGCCGACGCGGAACGTGACGTCCCAGTTGTCGTAGCGGACGCAGTGGCCGGCGGTGATCACCCACTCGGGGGCGACGACGGTGCCCGTGCAGGACGGCTCGCCGTCGATGTACACACGCACCGCCCACGGGCCGTGCTTGCTGACCGTGCCTCCCTGAATGGCCGAGGCGGGTTCCGCCATCGCCAGGAAGAAGGCGACGAACGCGCATATCGCTCCGTATACACGCATCTTGCTCAACATTGGGTCTACCTCGGGTTCGGTGGCCGCCAGTTGCCTGCGCCCGGCAAGAGCGAAGGCCCGTCCGGGCGGTTCCGCGACCGCACGATCCGTGCACTTGGGGAACAGAACGGTTCCTTCCGCGCTGACGTCCGGCCAGACGGCCCAAATGTGACGACCGCAGGCGCTCCGGACGCCAGTTGACTCGCGTTTGGTTTTCCGTTCTCTGAGCGTTCAACCGGGGATCGCCGTCGGTGTCGTGTGAGCTTCCTAGGGTCCATGAGGCTTTCCGAAAGAAGGGGCTCATGGACTCACAGCTCGCGATCCGGGCTCGCGGCATCACCAAGTGCTTCGGCGACGTCGTCGCACTCGACGGCGTCGACCTGGACGTGGCACAGGGGCAGATCCACGGCCTGGTCGGTCCCAACGGCGCCGGCAAGACGACGCTGCTCGGCCTCCTTCTCGGCCTCGCCGTGGCCGACGGCGGCAGCCTGGAGATCCTCGGCACGCCGGTGGGCCGCGCGTTCGAGGCACCCGGCGGTGTCTCCGGGTTCGTGGACGGGCCGGGGCTGTACCCCTCGCTCACCGCCCGGCAGAACCTCGCCGCGCTCGCCGCTCTGCGCGGGGACGACACGCGGTCGGCGGGGATCGACGACGCCCTCGACCAGGTCGGGCTCACGGACGTCGCCGACGAACGCACCCGCGGTTTCTCCCTGGGCATGCGCCAACGGCTGGGCCTCGCCGCGGCCCTGCTCACCAGGCCGCGGCTGCTCGTCCTGGACGAGCCCTCCAACGGCCTGGACCCGGCCGGGAAGAAACACGTCCACGGTGTCCTGACCCGGCTCGCCCGGGAGGGCACGAGCGTCGTGCTCTCCAGCCACCGGATGGACGACCTGGAGGCCCTGTGCTCCGAGGTCACCATCCTCGCCACCGGTCGGATCGTCTTCTCCGGGCCGCTGGACAAGCTGGCCGCCGAGAACCGCGAACTCGACTACCGGCTGGTCACGTCCGACCCGGCGCGCGCACGCCGGCTGGCCGCCGACGCGCCGGGAATCCGCCTGGCCGACGACACCGCGGGACGCCAGGGCACGGGGGCGCTCGTGCTGCGCGCGCTGGTGCCCGCCCTCGACGACCTGGTCGTGCGGCTCGTCCACGAGGGCATCGCCCTGCGCGAACTCGCTCCGCTGGTCTCCCCGTTGGAGGCGGCGTTCCTGGCCCTGACCGAGCAGCAGAAGCCGGACGCGCCGCGGAGGCTGGATGCGACGGGGAGGCAGAACGCCTCGCAGTCGGAAGCCGCCGATGCCCCGCAGGGGTCGGACACCTCGCCGCAGGACCCCGCCGGCGCCCAGCCGCGGGGCGCCGCCTACGCCCCGCACAGGTCGGACGTCCAGCCGCAGAACCCCGCCCACGCCCCGCTGGGCCCCGCCGACACCCAGCCGCAGAACCCCGCCCACGCCCCGCAGAAGACCTACGCCCAGCCGCAGGAGACCGGTCGATGACCGCAGCCGCACACCCGACCGCGACCACACCCCCGGCCCCCACCGCCGTACCCCCTGCGCGGAGCCCCGCGTCAGGGCGCGTCACGGTTGCCCGGGGCTACCGCTTCGAAGTCGTCAAGCTCCTCTCCCAGTGGCGGATCCGCCTGCTGCTCCTCGCCTGCTGGATCGCGCCCGCGCTCTTCGTGGCCGGGGTGAGCGCGCAGAGCACGCTGCCCACGGACACCCTCTTCGGCCGCTGGATGCACGCGACCGGGTGGGCCGGGCCGCTGGTGACGCTCGGTTTCGCCGGCACCTGGGCGCTTCCGCTGCTCACCTCCGTCGTCGCCGGCGACGTGTTCGCCTCCGAGGACCGGCTCGGCACCTGGCGCCACCTCCTCGTCGCCGTCCGCTCGCCCCGGCGGATCTTCGCGGCGAAGGCACTGGCCGGCCTCACCGTCATCCTGCTGCTCGTGGCCGGGCTGGCCGTCTCCGGCACGGCCGGCGGGCTGGTGGCCGTCGGCGACCAGCCGCTGGTCGGCCTCGACGGCCACCTGCTCGCCCCCGGGGACGCCGCCGGCACGGTCCTGGTCGCCTGGGCCGCTGTGCTCGCCCCCACCCTGGCCCTCGCCGGGATCGGACTGCTCGGGTCGGTCGTCCTCGGGCGCTCCCCGATGGGCCTGCTGCTGCCCGCGCTCGTCGCGCTGGCGATGCAGCTCGCCCAGATGCTGCCGCTCCCCGTCGCCGTACGCCTCGCCCTGCCCGGCGACGCCTTCCTCACCTGGAACGGCCTGTTCACCAGCCCGGCGCAGCTCACCCCGCTCCTCATAGGCATCGTTGTCAGCCTCCTGTGGGCCGCGACGGCGACGGCGCTGGCCTACGTCCTGTTCCTGCGGCGCGACTTCACCAACCCCGTCGACGACGGCTCGGCGCGCCGCGCGGTCACCACGGCCGCCCTGCCGCTCGCGGGGCTGCTCGGCGCGACGGTGGCGGTCGTGGCGGCGACGACCACGGCCACCGGCTCCGGCATCGAGCAGGCGAAGGTGCAGCGCTCGCTCGCCACGGAGTTCGCCCACCTGTACCGCCTGCAGACCGAGCAGCTCCACCGGCCCGCCGTCACCGAGGCGCAGTTGAGGACCTTGGCGGCGTGCACCAAGGCCGGTGTCCAGGACGGCGCCCAGGGCCCGGGCAACGACTGGCGGTGCGTCGTCTCCTGGCACCTGCCGGGCGTCGCGGCCACCGGGTCGGCCGTCTACCAGCTCGACATCACGGCGGACGGGCGGTTCGTCGCCGACGGCGACGGACCGAAGGAAGTGAACGGCTACTTCCTGGTGCGGACCTCGACCGGAGACGCACCCAACCCGCTGTGGCAGTTCGACGGCAACGTCGACCTGCTCGCCGCTTCCCCGGACTCCCGGACCCCCTGAACCCTTCCTCTCCGGCCACCCCCCGACTCTCCACCGAATCCCGAGGAATCACGCATGCAGATAACACGCCGCCGCCGGCAGGCCGAGAAGAAGTACTACGACCTGCTGGGCAGACGTGTCAGCCGCCGGGCCACGCTGGTCACGGCATGCATCACCACGGCCGCCCTGGCCACCGGCACCGCCGTCGCCGAGACCCGCCAGTTCGGCACCGAGCAGGTCGGCCAGGTCACCGACAAGGGCCAGGTCGTCTCCGCCGACCAGTACATCGACCCGTACGGTGACCGCCTCGTCATCGACGACGGCAAGATCATGTCGTCGACGGTCAGCCCCGACGGCAGCCACCTCGCCGCCTCGGTCACCGACGGCGACGCCTCGCTGGTCGTCGTGGACCTCGCGACCGGCCGGATCAAGCAGCGCGTCGGCACCAACGCCGCCGACGACCTGCGCATCAGCAGCAACGCCGTCGGCCAGGAAGGCCCGACGTACTCGCCTGACGGCAAGCAGCTGTGGCTGGGCCAGCTCGACGGGTACACCAAGTTCACCGTGAACGAGGACGGCACCCTCGCCAACCCGGTGACCGTCAAGATCCCGGCCGACGGCAGCAAGCAGGCCCTTTCCGCCGCGGCCGTGTTCTCCGCCGACGGCTCCACCGTGTACGCGGCGGTCAACGGCCAGAACCGCGTGGTCGCGATCGACGCGGCGACCGGAACCGTCAAGCAGAGCTGGGCGGTGGGCAACGCCCCGCGCGGCATGGCCCGGGTCGGCGACAAGCTCTACGTCAGCAACGAGGGCGGCCGGCCCACCAAGGCCGGCGACTCCACGCTCAACTCCTACGGAACCCAGGTCCCGGCCGACCCCGACACCGGCGCCACCACCACCGGCACGGTCAGCGTCATCGACCTGGCCCACCCGTCCGCCGCCGTCGGCACCATCGACGTCGGCCTGCACCCGACCGCCGTGTACGCCGCCCGCGGCGCGGTGTTCGTCACCAACACCGCCGACAACAACGTGTCGGTCATCGACACCGCCAAGGACAAGGTCGTCCAGACCATCGCCACCCAGCCGTGGCCCGAGGCCTCGGTCGGCTACGAGCCCGACGCGGTGACCCTCACCGACGACGGCCGGCTGCTGGTGACGCTCGGCCGCGCCAACGCCGTCGCCGTCTACCGCTACACCTCCGCGCAGGAGCCGGTCGGCTACGTCGGTCTGCTCCCGACGGACTACTTCCCCGCCGAGATCACCACGGTGGGCAAGAAGGTCGTCGTCTCCAACACCCGCGGCATCGACGCGCGCCGCCCCGCCGCGGCCGGGCACGGCACCCACGACACGACCTCCAGCCTGACGCAGTTCACCCTGCCCAGCGACCGTGTCATCCGCTCCCAGACCGCCAAGGTCTTCCAGCAGAACGGCTGGAGCGGCGGCTCCGTCCGGCTGGCCGAGAAGCACGGCAACGCCAAGCCGCAGCCGGTCCCGGCGCGGATCGGCGACCCGTCGACGATCAAGCACGTCTTCCTGATCGTCAAGGAGAACCGCACCTACGACCAAGTCCTCGGTGACGTCCCCCGGGGCAACGGCGACCCGTCGCTCACGCAGTTCGGCGAGAACGTGACGCCGAACCAGCACGCGCTGGCTGAGCAGTTCGGGCTGTACGACAACACCTACGACATCGGCACCAACTCCGCCGAGGGCCACAACTGGCTCATGCAGGCCGACAACCCGGAGTACACCGAGTCCTCGGCCGGCGAGTACAAGCGCAGTTACGACACCGAGGACGACGCCCTCGGCCACCAGAAAACCGGCTTCCTGTGGTCGGGCGCGCAGGCGGCCGGCAAGTCCGTGCGGAACTTCGGCGAGTTCCAGCAGTTCCTGACCAAGCCGTCCGGCGCGAGCTGGCAGAACCTGTACTGCGACGCCAAGAACATGGACGCGACCGGCCAGGCGACCGCCTACCCGCTGAACTCGTCCTCGCCGATCCCGTCGCTCAACAACGTCTCGGTGCCCGGCTTCCCGAAGTTCGACACCAGCGTCCCGGACCTGTACCGGTACGAGATCTGGAAGCAGGACTTCGAGAAGAACGGCCCGGCGAACCTGAACATGTTCTGGCTCTCCAGCGACCACACCGGTGGTCCGGCGAGCCCGGCCGCCCAGGTCGCCGACAACGACCTCGCCACCGGCAGGATCATCGACAAGATCTCGCACAGCAAGTACTGGAAGGACTCGGCGATCTTCGTCGTCGAGGACGACTCCCAGGCCGGCCTGGACCACGTCGACGGTCACCGCGCCCCGGTCCAGATCATCAGCCCCTGGGCCCAGCACGGCACCGTCGACAGCCACTACTACTCGCAGATCACGATGATCCGCACCATCGAGCAGATCCTCGGGATCCACCCGATGAACCAGAAGGACAGCGCGGCCACCCCGATGCGGGGCGCGTTCACCAAGCGCCCCGACTACACGCCGTTCACCGCCCTGCCCAACCGCACGTCGCTGACCGACGGCCTGAAGACCCCGCCGTCCTGCGGCGTGGACACCCCCGCCGCCCAGGACCCCAAGGCCGCGGCCGTGCCGTCGGCGAAGGTGCCGGCGGACAAGAAGTCCCTGGCCGCCGAGTGGGATGCCTGGAAGTCCAAGCAGCGCCTGACGGGCCCGCACGCCATTCCCGACTACGCCAACCCGGCCCAGATGAACCACCTCACCTGGTACCAGACCCACAACTGGGCGCGCCCGTACCCCGGTGAGAAGAAGATCTACGCCCCGAACGACGTGCCCGGCGCCTACATCCCGTCGGCGGAGTCCGACGGCTGACACACGCCGCACCCGACGAGGCCCCTGGCAGGCGCGACGCCCGCCAGGGGCCCTCGCCGTGTGCGGGCCGTTCCCGGCACGCGCCGCACTTCAGTGTGCGCACCGATGGGCGGGGGAGCCGCTCACACCGTGTTCCGGGCTTCGTGTGCGAGCACGCGTTGCCGGGCCAGCCGGACGGCGGCGATGAGCGCGTCGGCATCGAAGGTTCCGTAATGCCGGCGCCCGTTGACGAAGAAGGTGGGCGTTCCCACGGCGCCGCTCAGTTCCGCCGAGGTCACGTCCTCCTCTATGTGCCGCAGTCCCCGCCCGGCCTTCATGTGGCGGTCGAACCTGTCGATGTCCAGCCCGAGCCGTTCGGCGTATCCGACCAGATCCGCGGCAGTGAGCTGGTCCTGGTGCCGCAGGAGCAGGTCGTGCATCTCCCAGAACTTGCCCTGTTCTCCCGCGGCCTCGGCGGCCTCCGCCGCCTGCTGCGCATGCGGGTGCACATCGGGCAGCGGCAGATGGCGCCACACGTAGCGCACGTCGTCGCGACCCGCCAGCATCTCCCGCAGAGCGGGTTCGGCCCGACCGCAGTGGGGGCATTCGAAGTCCCCGTATTCGACGACGGTGATCCGGGCGTCCAGGGGGCCGCGTACGTGGTCCCGGACGGCATCCACCGGGGTGACCAGGTCGGTGAGCGGCCGGGCCCGCCCCAGCAGGGCACGGGCGCGGCGTCGTGGGGACATGAGCCGTAGGGCGCCGGTGGTGATCCAGCCGAGGACCGTGGCTCCGACGACGGTCGACAGAATGGCTGTCCGCGCGTACGCCAGGTCGTTGCCGGTGAACGCCTTCGAGGCGATGAGCAGCGACACGGTGAACGCCGATCCCGATACGGCGCCTCCCACGGTCGCCGCCCCCCATCCGACATGGGGTCGCAGCCGGCCGCCGGACAGGGCCGTCACCAGGGACAGTGAACCGACCACTCCGACGACCTTCCCCACGAGATATCCGCAGACGATGCCCCAGGCGATGGGCGAGGCGAAAGCCGCGGAGACCGTCTTGAAGCTCAGCGGCACACCGGAGTTGGCGACGGCGAAGAGAGGGAGAACCGCACAGTTCACCCAGGGGGTGAACTTCCGCTGGAGGTGGTCGTTCTGCGAGATGGCGGCGATGAGTCCGCGCACCGCCGACTGCTGCATCTCCGCGGTCGGCTGCTCCCGGAAGCCCCGGACCAGGCCGGTGGCGCGTTCGAGATCGTCGCGTCCCGCCGGTGCGGTGATCACCAGGAGGCCCACCGTCAGACCGGTCACGACGGGATCGACGCCCGCCTTGAGGAGGGCGCACCACATCACCGAGGAGACCGCGCAGCACAGCACGCCACTGCGGAAACGCGCCAGCCGCATCCACACGATGACTCCGGCGGCCACGCACGCGATCAGGAAGGGGAGCACTCGGAACCCCTCGCCGTAGAACACGGCGATGACGACGAGTGCCACGACGTCGTCCATCACCGAGATCGACAGCATGAAGGCACGCAGTGAGGACGGGAGACGGGTCCCGACGAGAGTGAGGATCGCCAGGGCGAAGGCGGTGTCGGTCGACATGGCCACGCCCCAGCCGTGCACACTCGGCAGGCCGGCGTTGAAGGACACGAAGATCAGAGCGGGTACGGCCATGCTGCCGATGCCGCCGATCGCGCAGAGCAGCACCCATTTCCGGTCCCGCAGCTCGCCCTTGTCCAGCTCGCGGCGCGCGTCGAGCCCGACGAGGAAGAAGAACAGCGCCATGAAGCCGCTGTTCGTCCATTCCCGCAGTGTCATTCCGAGCGCATACGGCCCGACGGTGACGGACAGCCGTGCCGACCAGGTGGCCTCATACGTGTCAAGGCTCGTGTTCGCCCAGACCAGCGCGGCCAGCACCGCCGCGACGAGCAAGGCGGTGGCACCGTTTTCCGAGCGGGTGAACGCGCGCCAGCGCTGCAGGGCCATGCTCTGATCCCCTCGAACCGGGCGGCTCAGTCGTCGTACGCGGTGGACAGGCTCAGCTCGCGCCAGGTGTCCAGCTCGCGTCCGACGAGTTCCAGCTTCGCCTCCACCCGGCGGACGCTGTCCGCGCCGAGCTGCAGGCGCAGCGGTGGCTCGTCCGTCGCCGCGAGGGCCAGGATGGCCCGCGCCGCCTTGGCGGGGTCGCCGGGCTGGGCGCCGCTGGCCGCGAGGAACGCCGGCTGACCGGCGTGCACCGTCGCCTCGTAGGCGGTGAGCGGCTCGGCGGCCGTGGTGCGGATGCTCGACCCGTCCAGGAAATCGGTGCGGAACGCGCCGGGCTCCACGACGTGCGCGCTCACACCGCTGCCCGCGAGCTCGGCCGCGAGGGACTCGGTGACGGCCTCCACCGCGAACTTCGTCGCGGCGTAGACGCCCGAACCCGGCAGTGCGGTGAAGCCACCCACCGAGCTGATGTTGACGACGCGGCCGGATCCCTGACGCCGCAGCACCGGGAGGACCTGGCGCGTGACGTTGAGCAGGCCGAAGAAGTTCACGTCGAAGAGCGCCCGCGCCTCCTCGTCGCTGGTCTCCTCCACCGGGCCGAGCAGACCGTACCCGGCGTTGTTCACGAGCACGTCGATCCGCCCGAAGCGGGCGACGGCCGCTTCCACCGCCGCGGCGGCCTGAGCCTCGTCCCGCACGTCCAGCGGCACCACGAGGACCTGGTCCGACGCGAGGCCGGTGACGGCGTCAGGGGCGCGTACGGCGGCGACCACCTGCTCACCGGCGGACACGGCGGCCTCCACGACGGCACGTCCGAGGCCACGGGAAGCGCCTGTGACAAACCAGACTGACATCACTTGTCTCCTACATTTCGCTTACAGAGGAAAGTCACCTGTGTCGCGGTTCAAAGATGAGGGCCGGCGCGTGCGGCTTCCAGGGTGTGACGCAGCCCCCTTGACCCGGGACGCGGCGTCTAACCTGAACGGTATGAAGGAGCGCAACGAGCTGGGGCAGTACCTCAAGGCCAGGCGGGCCCGGATCACCCCCGCGCAGGCAGGGCTCATCGAAGGCACCGGCTACCGGCGGGTTCCCGGCCTGCGCCGCGAGGAGGTCGCCGCGCTCGCCGGCCTCAGCGCCGACTACTACGCCCGGCTGGAGCAGGGCCGGGAGCGACACCCTTCGACCAGCGTGCTGAAGGCACTGGCCCGGGTGCTGCAGCTCAATCCCGACGCCCAGCGCTACCTCTTCGCGCTCGCCTCCCCCGATGCGGTCGGCCGGCCCGCCGGGCCCGCCGCCCGGGAGCCCGGACCGAATCTGCTGGCCCTGCTGGACGACTGGAACGCCCACCCGGCGATCATCACGGACCGCTGCATGAACGTGGTCGCCGCCAACGCGCTCGGTGCCGCCCTCTACGACGGCCACCCGCACCGGGACAACCTCGCCCGTCTGCTGTTCATCGACGACGCCTCCCGTACCTTCTTCCGTGACTGGGACACCGTCGCGGCCTCCACCGTGGCCGCCCTGCGCGCCGCCGCCAGCCATCGCCCCGGCGACCCCGAACTGAGGTCCCTCGTCGGCGAACTCACGCTGCACAGCGGGGACTTCACCCGCCACTGGCAGCAGGCGGAAGTGCACGAGAAGACGTCGGGCACGCTGCTGCTGCGGCACCCGCAGGTCGGTGACCTCGACCTCGCCTACGAGACGCTGCGGCCCAGTGCGTCCCCGGACCTGCTGCTCAAGGTGTACCGGGCGCGCCCGGAGTCGAGCACCGGCGACCGGCTCGCCATTCTCGGCAGTCTCACCGCCTCCCCCCGGCGCGGACAGCGGTCCTCCGACTCCGGACTGCCTCGGTCCGCCGCCGAGGAGAGGGCCGCCGAGCCGCCCTCCGGCAGCTGAGTCCCGCCGCGGCGGCGCTCAGCCGGTTCGGGTGCCGTGGGTGAGGAGCCTGCTGCCGTGCACGAGCCGGGCGAGCGGCTCCAGGCGGTCGAGGGCGTCGCCGTCCAGGACCACGTCGACCGCGGCGGCGTTCTGCTCCAGCCGGCGCACCCGCTTGGTACCGGGAATCGGCACGATCGGCACGCCCAGTCGCTCGGACTGGGCGGAGACCCAGGCCAGGGCGACCTGGGCGGGGGCCAGGCCGCGTTCCGCGGCGATCGCCCGCACGGTGTCGGCGATGCGGAGGTTGGCCTGATAGTCGCTGCCTCCGAACCGGGCGTTCCGCGCGCGGACGTCGTCCGCCGTGATGGCGTTGGGGTCGAACGTGCCGGTCAGGAATCCCCGGCCGAGGGGTGAGTACGGCACCAGGCCGACGCCCAGCTCGGCCATGACCGGGGTCACCGCCTCGACGTCGCGCGTCCACAGCGAGTACTCGCTCTGCACGGCGGTGATGGGGTGCACGGCGTGGGCCCGGCGCAGCAGTTCCCCGTCGACCTCGGACAGGCCCAGGTGGCGCACCTTGCCGGCTTTCACGAGGTCGGCCATGGCGCCCACCGTCTCCTCGATCTCGGCGTTCTGCGGTGGCCGGTGCAGGTAGTACAGGTCGATGACGTCGACGCCCAGCCGGGTCAGGGACGCCTCGGCGGAGCGTTTGACGTACGCGGGGTCTCCGCGGAACGTACGTGCGTCGTCCCCGGAGCTGCGGTCGATGCCGAACTTCGTCGCGATGCGGACGTCCTCGCGGCGGCCGACGACACCGCGGCCGAGGAGAACCTCGTTGTGGCCGCTGCCGTACTGGTCGGCGGTGTCGAACAGGGTGATGCCCAGGTCGATCGCACGATGGATGGTGGCGATCGACTCGTCCCAGTCGGCCGGCCCGTAGTACTCGCTCATGCCCATGCATCCGAGGCCCTGCGCCGACACGGTCATCGCACCGAGTGCCACTGACTTCATCATCGAGCTTCCTCCTTGCCCGCGGGTGCCCCCCTGTGGGAACGACGCCGCCGGGAGGCCCCGGCCGGTCCGTGGCCCTCGCCGCGTCGCCAGGGTTCCCAGTCTCGCGGCCCACGGACCGGGAGGCTGTCGGGCGCTCCCCACAGTGCGCGGTCGGGCCGCCCCCAGGCGCTGATATGGCTCGCACTCCAAGCCGGAAATCTTGACTTCACTGAAGTGACAATGATGACTGTGCCACACACGATAACTGACATAGTTATGGCCCATGAGGCTCGATGATGTGTTGCCCGAGAAGACCCTGCGAAGGCTGGTGCGGAGTGGTCTCTTTCCGCTGCGCGTGATCGCGGCGGTCTACTGGCTGTCGCTCGGCTGGCTCCTCCACCGACCGGACCGCGAGGAGAGGGAGACGCTGCGCATCGCGCGGGCCACCGCTGCCGCCGCTGCGGGAACGGAGCGTGCCCGTTCGGAGCCGACCGCGGCGGGTGCGGCGCACGAGTGAGTGAGCCGGGCCGCCCCCCGGACGATCCAGGGTGTGCCGCACCCAGGGACACCTACGTCCTGGTTGGCGGGCCGGAGCATCACCAGACTCGACGGTGTCGGGAGCGAGCGTGTGGTTCGCGCTCCTCACACATGACATCAAGGAGTCATCAGCGTGGCACTCAGCAGGGAACAGGGCACCGCGGCCGGGACCCGGATGAACCGCGTCCTGACTCTCCTGTTCGCCGTGGCGGGTGGCGCCGCGGTCGGCAACCTCTACTACGCGCAGCCCCTTCTGCGGGACATCGCGGATTCGCTGCACGTCGGTGAAAGCTCCACCGGGCTGCTGGTCACCGCGGTCCAGGTCGGGTACGCCCTCGGGATCGTGCTGCTGGTCCCCCTCGGTGATCGCCGGGACCGGCGCCGGCTCGTACCGCTCCTCATGGTGCTGTGCGCGGTCGCCCTCGCGTTCTGCGCGGTCGCGCCCGGGGCCCCGCTGCTGGCCGCGGCGTTCGTCGCCGTGGGCCTGACGACCGTGTCCGGGCAGGTGCTGGTCGCGTTCGCGGGCGACCTGGCGGGCGACGCCGACCGGGGGCGCGTGGTGGGCGTGGTGGTCAGCGGTCTCGTGACCGGCATCCTCGTCGCCCGCGTCGTCAGCGGACTGATCGCGGACGTGGCCGGCTGGCGCGCCGTGTACGTCTTCGCCGCGGGGGTCATGGCCGTGCTGGCTGTCGTCCTGTACCGGGTGACACCCTCGCTCCCGGCGAAGACGGCGATGCCGTACCGGCAGTTGCTGCGCTCCACGGCCGCCCTGCTCAAGGAGCCCGTGCTGCGCGTGGCGGTCGCTTTCGGAGCGATCGGGTTCGCCACCTTCACCCTGTTCTGGACCGCCCTCACCTTTCTGCTCAGCGGTCCCGCCCACGACTGGTCCACGGCCGGGATCGGCCTGCTCGGGGTGGTCGGGCTGGTGGGGTCGCTGGCGGCCCAGGGGTCCGGGCGCCTTCACGACCGGGGCCGGTCCGTGCCGGTGACCGGCTGGTCCTGGGTGGTGGCGATCGCGGCCTGGCTGTGCGGAACCCTCGGCGCGCACGGCTTCGCCTGGCTGATCGTCTCGATCGTGGCGCTGGACGTGGCCACCCAGTCGCGCAACATCCTCAACCAGGCGCGCGTCCTCGCGCTGTCGCCGGACGCGCGCAGCCGCATCAACACCGTCTACATCTGCGGCAACTTCTGCGGCGGGGCGCTCGGTTCGACCGCTGCCACCGCGCTGTGGGCGGCCGGCGGCTGGAGCGCGATCTGCTGGACAGGAGCCGGCCTGTCGGCGCTCGGCCTGCTCATCTGGGCGCCCACGCGCGCACTCATGACAGCGGAAACAGCACAAGCACACTGAAGTCGGGAGAAGACATGAGGCACACCAAGCTCGCGGGACTGGACGTCGCCCGTATCGGCCTGGGCTGCATGGGCATGTCCGCCTATTACACGGGCGCGGGTACCGACGACCAGGAGTCCGTGCGCACCATCCACCGCGCGCTGGACCTCGGCGTCACGCTGCTGGACACGGCGGACGTGTACGGCCCGCACACCAACGAGGAACTGGTGGGACGGGCGCTCGCCGGCCGCCGGGACGACGTCGTACTCGCCACCAAGTTCGGTCTGGTCTCCTATCGCGCCGACGGCGCGCGGCAGCAACGGGACAGCACACCGGCCAACATCCGGCTGGCGGTGGAGGGATCGCTGCGCCGCCTGGCCACGGACCGGATCGACCTGTACTACCAGCACCGCGTCGACCCGGACGTGCCGATCGAGGAGACCGTGGGCACGCTGAAGGAACTCGTGGAAGAGGGCAAGATCCGCCACATCGGCCTGTCGGAGGCCTCGCCGCAGACCATCCGCCGCGCTCACGCCGTCCACCCGATCACCGCCGTACAGACGGAGTACTCGCTGTGGACGCGGGACGTCGAGGCGGAGATCCTGCCGGTGCTGCGTGAGCTGGGCATCGGGCTCGTCCCCTACGCGCCGCTGGGACGCGGGTTCCTCGCGGGCGCCGTCCGCAGCGTGGACCAGCTGAACGGGGACGACTTCCGGCGGACCATCCCCCGGTTCGCCGACGCCAACCTGGCCGCGAACCTGCGGATCGCCGACGAAGTCGGCGCCGTGGCCGAGGAGCTGGGCGCCACCTCCGCCCAGGTCGCGCTGGCCTGGCTGCTGGCGCAGGGCGACGACGTGGTCCCGATCCCCGGCACGAAGCGGGTGGACCGCCTGGAGGAGAACGCCGGCGCGGACGGCCTCCGTCTCAGCAGCGCGCAGCTGTCCCGGCTGGACGCCCTCGGTGGCCCGGCGGGCGAGCGCTACGGCGAGGCGAACATGACCGCCATCGACCGGTGAGACAGGACATCGCGGCCTGAGCGAGGCGCCACCGCCGGGAAACGGCACCACCCTTCCGCAACGCCGCCGAGAAGCGGCACCGACCCTGAGAGAGAAGCCTTTCATGAGCACCGACTCCCTGTCCGACTACCGCCTTCTGGGCCGCTCCGGACTCCGTGTCTCCCCCCTGTCCCTGGGCACCATGACCTTCGGCGACGACTGGGGCTGGGGCGCCGGGGCCGAGGAGGCCCGCCGCATCTTCGACCTGTACGTCGACCGGGGCGGCAACTTCGTCGACACGTCCGTGAACTACACCGACGGCTCCGCGGAGCGCCTCCTCGGGGAATTCGTCAAGGGCAAGCGGGACCAGGTCGTCATCGCCACGAAGTACACGATGGCCCGTGAGCGGGGGAACCCCAACTCGGGCGGCAACCACCGCCTCAACATGGTGCGGTCGCTGGAGACCAGCCTGCGCAACCTCGGGACCGATCACATCGACCTGTTCTACCTGCACGGCTGGGACGACACGACCCCGCACGAGGAGGTCATGCGGGGCCTGGACGACCTGGTGCGCAGCGGCAAGGTGAGCTACATCGGCATCTCCAACACCCCGGCCTGGCGCGTCTCCGCCATGCAGACGCTCGCCGACCTGCGCGGCTGGACACCGCTGATCGCGCTGCAGATCGAGTACAGCCTGATCCAGCGCACCGTGGAGCACGAGCTGATCCCGATGGCGCGCGAGCTGGGTCTGGGCGTACTGCCGTGGTCCGCGCTCGGCGGCGGCCTGCTCACCGGCAAGTACAGCCGCGCGGACCTGGCCGAGCAGGAGCACCAGAACTCCGCGTCCGGTTCCCGCAAGGGCGTGATCGCCGCCTCCGGCAACCTGACCGAGCGCGGTGTGAGCATCGCCGAGGTGGTCAAGGAGATCGCCGAGGAAGTGGACGCCGGCCCCGCCCAGGTCGCGCTGGCCTGGACCCTGCTCAACCCGGCCGTCGTCTCCCCGGTCCTCGGAGCACGCACCGTACGCCAGCTGGAGGACAACCTCGGGGCTCTCGACGTGGTCCTCGGCGAGGAACACGTCACGCGTCTCGACGCAGCCAGCCGCCCCGACCCGGTCTTCCCCCACGGCTTCGTCTCCACGCCCATGGTGCAGGACCTCATCTTCGGCGGCGCCCGCGTCGCCACCCGGCACCGGCCCTGAACCAGACGCTTCCACGCGACCACCCCGATTCCGACGAAAGGCAATCGTGAAACGCAGTTCCACCACCTCGCTGCTCACGGTCACCGCGCTGGCCGCCTCGCTGACGCTCCTGGGCGGCCAGGCGCTGGCCGCGGACCCGGCGCTGACCGACGTCCACACGATCAGGCACCTGGACCTGGCGGCCGGTGAGCAGCCGGAGAACCTGACCGTCGGACGCGACGGCTCCGTCGACCTGACGATGTCCTTCGCCCGGCGCGTCGAGCGACTGACCCCCGACGGACACCTGACCACGTCGGCCACCCTGCCCGCCCCGCCGGAGGGAACCGACGTCCCGCTCATCGGCCGGGCCTTCGTGGGCGGCATCGTGCACGCACCGGACGGCACGCGGTACGTCACCTACGCCGCCGGCACCGACGCCCTGACGGGCGTGTGGCGGCTGCCCCGGCACGGCGCCCCCCGCCGCGTGGCCGCCCTGCCGGCCGCCGCCATCCCCAACGGCCTCGCCCTGTACCGCGGCCGGCTGTACGTGAGCGACTCCGCGCTCGGCGCGGTATGGCGGGTCCCCGTGGGCGGCGGCACCGCCACGGTCTGGTCGCGGGCTCCCGAACTGGGCGCCGCGCCGGGGAAGTTCGGCGCCAACGGACTCAAGGTGCACCGCGGCGCCGTATGGGTCGCCAACTTCGACCGGGGCACGCTGCTGCGCATACCGGTCGGCCACGACGGCACGGCCGGCCCCGCCCACGTCGTGGCGGACGGGCTGGGCCCGGCCGACGACTTCGACTTCACCGGGCACGGCGACGACACCCTCGTCGCCACCAACCCCGGCAACGAGGTCGAGCTGGTCCGCGGGGACGGATCGCACAGCGTCGTCCTCACCGCCGCCGACGGACTGAGCAACCCCACGGCCGTCGCCGTGCGCGGCGACCGGGTGTACGTCACGAACGCCGCCTACTTCACCGGCGCCGATCCCAACCTTCTCGGTGCGCGGCTGACCGGCCGTCCCTGACCACCGCGGCCGGCCGCGCGTCCCCGGCGGTCGCCATGCCGCCGCACCGGTCGCACCGCGCCGCGCGCTTCCCAGGGGCTCGCCCGTCCGCTTATTCTAGGTAGACCGACCTACCTAGAGAGACGGGCGAGACAGACGTGAGCACCACGGACAGCGCGCGGCGGCGACCGGCCCGCGAACGCCTCCTCGCGGCGGCGGCCCGCCGCTTCTACGCCGACGGCGTGGCGGCGACGGGCATCGACACGATCACCGCCGAGGCCGGCGTGGCGAAGATGAGCCTGTACAACAACTTCTCCTCCAAGGCCGACCTCGTCAGGGCCTACCTGGACGCCCGGCACGAGGAGTGGCTCGGCCTGTACCGGGCCCGGCTGGAGCACGCCCGGGACCCGCGGGAGGGCGTGCTCGCGGTGTTCGACGCCTACGCCGACCACGCGGCCTTCGCCTACGAGCGCGGCTTCCGCGGCTGCGGACTGCTCAACGCCGCCGCCGAGCTGCCGGCCGGCGACGAGGGCCGGGCCGTGGTGCGCGCCCACAAGGAGGAGGTGGAGCGGCTGATCGCCGGCCACCTGGAGGAGCTGCTGCCCGGGCGCCCCGAGGAGGCCCGGGCGACGGCCGAGCACCTCGCCTTCCTCCTGGAGGGAGCGATGGCCCGCGCCGGCCTGGAGGGCGACGGCGACCGCCTCCGGCACGCCCGCGCCATGGCGGCGACCCTCCTGGACCGGCTGTGAGCCGGTCCGCCGGGACCGGCGCGCTGTGCGTGCTGGCGGCCTCCGTCCTGTGGGGTACGACGGGTACGGCCGCCACGTTCGCCCCGCAGGTCGGCCCGCTCGCCATCGGCGCCGTCGCCATGGGCCTGGGCGGACTCCTCCAGGCCCTCGTCGCCGCCCGGCCGATCGCCCACCACGCACCCCGGCTGCGCGGGCAGCGCGGCACAGTACTGCTCGGCGCCGCCTCCGTCGCGGTGTACCCCCTGGCGTTCTACAGCTCGATGCACCTGGCCGGAGTCGCCGTGGGCACCGTGGTGTCCCTCGGCACCGCCCCGCTCGCCTCGGCCCTGATCGAACGCGTCGTGGACGGCCGCCGGCTCACCCGCCGCTGGTCGAGCGCCGCCGCCCTGGGCCTGCTCGGCACCGCCCTGCTGTGCGTCGCCGAGGCCGCGCACCCGGGGGAGGGCACGGGCCGGGCGTCCGTGGCCGCCACGCTCCTCGGAGTGGGCCTCGGCCTGGTCGCCGCCGCCACCTACGCCCTCTACTCGTGGGCCGCGCACCGGCTCATCACCCGCCGGATCCCCTCCCGCGCGGCGATGGGCGCCGTCTTCGGACTCGGCGGACTGCTCCTGCTGCCCGTCCTCCTGACCACCGGCGCCCCGCTCATCGCCTCCTGGCCCAACGCGGCGGTCGGCGCGTACATGGCCGTGATCCCCATGTTCACCGGCTACGTCCTGTTCGGCCGGGGTCTCGCGCACGTACCGGCCAGCACCGCCACCACGCTCTCCCTGCTGGAGCCGGCCGTCGCGGCCGTACTCGCGGTCCTGGTCGTCGGCGAACGCCTCCCCGCCGCGGGCTGGGCGGGGACGGCCCTGGTCATCGCCTGCCTGATCGTCCTCACCGCCGCACCCCGCCGGCGCAGGCACGCCGAGGGCCCGGCCGGAGCGCCCCGCGAAGAAGCCACGCCGGTCACGGCCGGCCCCGCCACGGCCCCCGACCGGGAGAACAGCACCGGGTGAGGGCGGCCGGCACGCGGTTACGGCGCCGGGTCCTCCTGCGTGTGCCGGACCGCCTGCTTCACGGCCTGCTCCAGCTCGTACCGCGATCCGCCCTCCCGCACCGCATACGCGGACAGGGCGGTCTGGAACGCCTCGGCCGCCCCTCGCCACGCCCGCCACTGGGCGTCGTACTGCTCACCGCACAGTCCGGCCAGCTTCGCGCGCTCCGCTTCACAGGAGCGCTCCAGCTCGACCAATTCATCCGGAATGTCTGTCACACAAGGATGCTATGCAGGGCATCACCGGGGCGCCCGTCAGCACCTCGTGCCGGCGGCTGCGGTGACCGCGACCGCAGCCGCCCGCCCGCTCACTCCACGGCCGCGCCGAACCACCGGGACAGGTGGCCGGACAGATCCCCCTGGTCCTCGCCGACCCAGGCCACATGGCCGTCCGGCCGCAGCAGCACCGCGGGCACGTCCAGTTCCTCGCTGACGTCGGCGACATGGTCGACCCGGTCCGCCCAGCCCGCCACCGAGAGCCGGCCGGTCCGGTCGAGCAGCAGGCCCCGTCCGCCGTGCATCAGACCGTAGAGGCGGCCCCGCTTCAGCTGGACGTCCCGCAGGCGCCGGCCGAGCAGGTCGTGCCCCTCGCCGAGGTCGTAGCGGACGTCGACCGCGGTGATGATCCCCGTGATGTACCGGTTCACCTCCTCGAAGTCCATCAGCCTGCCGAACAGCTCCCGCAGCGCCGTCGCCCCCGGATCGGTCCCCAGCAGCGTCATCTGGGCCCGCGTGTTGTCCAGGACGGCGGCGCCCGCCGGATGCCGTTCGGCGTGGTAGCTGTCCAGCAGGCCCTCCGGCGCCCAGCCGGCCACCTCGGCGGCCAGTTTCCAGCCGAGGTTGAACGCGTCCTGGACGCCGAGGTTGAGCCCCTGCCCCCCGGTCGGCGGGTGGATGTGCGCCGCGTCGCCGGCCAGCAGCACCCGGCCGGACCGGTAGCGCTCGGCCTGCCGGGTGGCGTCACCGAACCGGGACAGCCAGCGCGGGGAGTGCGCCCCGAAGTCGGTGCCCGCGACGGCCCGCAGCCGCGCCTTGAACTCCTCCAGGGTCGGCGCGGCCGTACGGTCCTCCGCCACCCCGTCGGCGGGCACGCCGATGCGGTACACGCCCTTGTTCCCGTCCACGTCGGGAAGGGCACCGAACCGCAGCTGGGTCTTTCGGACCTCCTCGACGACGGCGGCGATCGTCTCCGGGTCCTCGGTCACCTCCATGTCCCCCAGCAGCGTCTCAACCTTGGAGGGCTCGCCGGGGAAACCGACGCCGAGCAGCTTGCGCACCGTGCTGCGGCCGCCGTCGCAGCCCACGAGGTACCGCGAGCGCAGCCGCGTGCCGTCCGCGAGTTCGGCCGTCACCCCGTCCGCGTCCTGGCTCAGCCCGACCACCTCGCGGCCCCGCCGGATCTCGGCCCCGGTCTCCAGGGCACGTTCGTTCAGCAGCCGCTCGGTGGCCTGCTGGGAGATGGCGAGGCCGTACGGATGAGCGGTGTCCAGCCGGTCCGGCCACGGCTTCATCACGCCGCCGAAGAGCCCGCCGACCCGGAACTTCTCACCGGCCGCCAGGAACCGGTCGAGCAGGCCGCGCTGGTCCATCATCTCCACGCTGCGCGCGTGCAGACCGCGTCCGCGGGACTGTGCGGTCGGCTCGGTCAGCTTCTCCAGCACCACCACGTGTACGCCGTGCAGCCGCAGTTCGCAGGCCAGCATCAAGCCGGTCGGTCCGCCGCCGACCACGAGCACGTCGATCATCAAGGCCCCCCCGTTTTCCGCAGGTTCTGGTCGAGGCCGGCGATTCTGCAACATCACCGGGGCCTTGCCGCAAGACCCCCCGTGCGCTATACGTTGAGAGTGGCAAGGAGCGCATGACCTCCTTGCCTTTCTCATGTGTGCCTTTCTCATGTGCCGGTGTGCCGTGTGCCGGCCGCTCCCACCCGGGCCGGTCCCGTACGCCTCAGTGCCGGAGGTGGACGGTGAAGTGCCGCTCGGTGGCGCCCGCGGGAACGGTGTGGACGAACCCCTGGGCGGTGCTGTAGGCGCCCGAACCGCCGGTGATGCCGACGTCGACGGAGGACGGGGCGGGCAGGTGCAGCAGCGACTGCGCGGTGAACTGCCCCTCGGGAAGCGCGAAGGTGCCGATGCACTGGAGGGCGGCCGGGCTGACCTGGGTGAAGGTGCAGGCCGAGCTGTGATCGCCCACCTTCTCGCCGTCGCGGTAGAGGTCCTCGTGCACGATCCGCTGATCGCCCACGCTGATGCCCGGCTCCCCCAGATCGACCTCCCCGGAGGAGGTCTGCCTGCCGACCAGTTCGAAGGTCTTCGCGGGCGGCTTCGCGTCGGCCGACGCCGACGGTGCGAGCGCCGCACCGCCGACGACGGCCACGGCCGCTCCGGCGGCGGCCAGCAGGTAGCGCGCCCTGCGTGTCGCGGTGATGTCCGGCATGTGTGCTCTCTCTTCGTTCATGGATGTGCGTGGTCCGGCCGGAGGCGACCGGCCCGCTGGGTCAGACCGCGACGGCGTTGACGGTCACGGGGATGTTGCCGCGGGTGGCCTTGGAGTAGGGGCACAGCTGGTGCGCGGCACGGGCGAGTTCGTCAGCCGTCGCCTGGTCGACGCCGCCGAGTTCCAGGTTGAGCACGGCGGCCAGGGAGTACCCGCCGTCCTCGTGCAGCAGGGTGATCTCGGTGGTGATCGCGGTGCCGGCCAGCCGGACCTTGCGGTCGGCGGCGGCGCGGCGCACGGCGCCGAGGAAGCACGCCCCCCACCCGGCGGCGAAGAGCTGCTCGGGGTTGGTCGCGGTGCCGGCGCCGCCGAGTTCCTTGGGGAGGGAGAGGTCGGTCTCCAGCAGGCCGTCGTCGGAGCGGACCCGGCCGCCGTTGCGGCCTTCGCCGGTGACACCGACCGTCGCGGTGTAGGTGGTGGTCATCACTGTTCCTTCGGGAAATCGGTTCTGGGAATCGGTTCTGGGAATTGGTTGGGGGACATTGGTTGGGGGTCTGCGGCAGCGGGCCGACCGCCCCGGGGCGGGGCGGGGTCAGGCGGTGGCGGACGCGCGCCGCCGTTCCAGGAGGGCACGCGGGACGAGCAGCAGCCCGGCGAGGACGGCCCACAGGGCCAGCGTCACGACGGGTCCCACCGCGTGCGCGCCGTGGAAGTAGCTGAGGTCGGCGATGGCACGGACGGCGGCGCCGGGGGGCAGCAGCGCGGAGACGGCCCGGGCCGCGGCGGGCAGCAGGTCCGCCCCGATGGTGGCGCCGCTGGTGGCGTTGCCGACCGTGAGGAGCAGGAGGGTGGCGACCGGGAGCCCGACGGGGCCGAGGTAGGTGCCGAGCAGTTTGGTGGTGAAGGCGGCCGCCGCCGCCAGCAGGGCCAGGGTGGCGATCAACGGGACGACCGGTGCCGGAACCGCTCCGAGGACCGGCCCCGCGATGATCGCGGCCACGGTGCCGATGGCCGCGGAGGCGCCGGTCAGCAGCCAGAACCGGTGGCGCAGGCGCAGGAGTCCGGTCAGGCCGACGGCGTTCGAGCCCAGTACGAAGCCCGCCAGGGTGACGCCGAAGGCCAGGTAGAAGCCGGCCAGCCCGCGGGCGTCGTAGTGGGCCAGTGGCCGGACGTCCTCGGTGGCAAGGCGCAGGCCCGCGCCCTGGGCGTAGGCGCCGACGAGGGACTTCACGGCGGCTGTGGTGGACGTGCCGTTGGCTCCCGCCACCTCCAGGCGCAGCCGGCCCGGACCGTCGGTGCTGAGCGCGGCGGCGACGTCGTGGTGCTCCAGGGCCCGGTGGGCCGCGCCGGCGTCGGCGGCGGGGCGCACCCCGACGCTGTCGCCGAGCGCCCGGTGTATCCCGCCCGCCAGGTCGGTACCGGCGACGGCGAGGGGGACGTGGTGCGGCTGCGGGTCGCGCTGGAGCCCCACGTAGCAGCTGACGAAGGCCGCCACGACGATCAGGGCGATGAGGGCCGGTTGCAGCCAGACCCTCACCGGCGGCCGGCGGTGGACGGCGGTGCGAGTGCCCGGGGCGGGCTCGGCCGCCGCGGAGCGTGTCTGCCGGTGCTCGGGCGCGGATCCGACGGGGGTTTCCATGGTGTGGCTTTCTGACGGTGGGGCGTGGAGTGCGCGGGGGTGTCGCGGGGGTGTCTGCGGGGCCGCGCAGGGTGCGACGTGATTTACGAGCATATGCTCCTATTTGGCTGAGGGCAAGGACGGAACCCCTGCCATGGGCCCGCGCGTTCTGGACCGACCGCGTAAGCCCGCCTACTCGGCCGCCTACTCGGCCGCCTGCTTGGTCGTGCCCCACAGCTGACCGGCGGGCACGTGGGACGGGTTGCCCATGAGCCTGGCGACCCGGATCTGCCCGGGCACACAGGCCCGGTGATCACGCTCGCCGGAGCCGCCGTGGCGCGGGGAGGCGTGGGTGAAGGTCATCGCGTACGGGTGCGCGAAGTCCGTGGTCGAGCCGTTGACCAGGGGGAAGTGCCCCTGGGAGGCGGTCGCGGGCGAATCCGCGGTGTCGATGATCCAGACGGTCCTGCTGGAAGTCCCGCACTTCTGCAGGGTGAGGCCCTCGTCCTGGTACGCGGTGACGGCCAGGCCCGCGCACAGGCCGGTGGGCTCGCCGTGCGGCGCGTACTCGACCTCCACCGCACGCAGAGTGCCGTAGTGCCGGTTCACCTCCGCGGACAGCAGGCCGTCCTTGTGGAAGTCGGAGACCAGTCCCGCTCGGTGGCCGACGATGTCCCCGGCCGGGTCGGTGGTGCTGACGGGGCGCATGACGGTGGGCCGGCCGGCCTCCGCCACTCCTCGGTGCACGGTCTCCACCAGACGGGGGTGCGTGGCCGTGCCGTACCGCGCGCTGTAGACCTGGATGCAGCGGTCGCCGCACCCGGCGGTGGCCGCGTCGGCGGCCACCGTTCCCGCTGTCGCGAGGCCACCGGCCGCGGTCAGTGCCGCCACGGCCGGGAGCAGCTTGCTCCGGAGTGTCATGAAGGATTCCTGAGGTCTCAGTGCGGGTGCGGGTGCGGGTGGGAGTGGTCGTCGGAGGGGTCGTGGTCGTGGCCGGCGGGGCGCTGGGCCAGGGTCTCGGCGCGGGCGGTGACCTCCTCCGGCGTCACGGCGCACAGGCCGGCGACGACGTCCTCCAGGGCGGCGAGCCAGAGCCGGTAGTACGCGTAGGGTTCGTCCGGGGCCGCCGTGGACTCCCAGGCCCTGATCCGGGCGACCAGCGCGGCCTGGAACTCGGGCCAGGTGAACGCGCCGGCCTCGTACAGGCTGACGGCCATGCCGAAGGCGCGGCTCTCCCACGGCTCGGCGAACACCAGCTCGCCGTTGGAGCGCGGCGGTGCGGCCGGTCCCTCGATCTCCAGGGGCGCGCTCACGGTGCCGCCACCTTCGCCACGCCGACCATCGCGTCCCGCGTCACCAGAGGCACGAGTTCCTCCTCGGACAGGTGCTCGGTTCCGGCCGGACGCTCCGGCAGCACGAGCCAGCGCACCTCGGCGGTGGAGTCGTGGACGGTGATGCGGACGTCGTCGTCGAGGTCGAGCCCCATCTCGGACAGCACGGTGCGCGGCTCCCGGACCACGCGGGAGCGGTAGGCGGGGTCCTTGTACCAGCTCGGCGGCAGGCCCAGCACCGGCCACGGGTAGCACGAGCACAGCGTGCAGACCACGACGTGGTGGGTGGTCGCCGTGTTCTCCACCACGACGATGTGCTCGCCCTGCGCGCCGGAGAAGCCGAGCTCCTTGATGGCCGCCGTGCCGTCCTCCAGCAGCCGGCGCCGGTACTCCGGGTCCGTCCACGCCTTGGCGACGACCTTCGCGCCGTTGAGCGGACCCACGTTGGTCTCGTACGTGGTGATGATCCCGTCCATCGTCCTGGGGTCGATCAGTCCGCGCTCGGTGAGCAGCTGCTCCAGTGCTTCCGTGCGCAGGGAGGGGGGAAGGCGGTCGCCCGTCCCGCTGGTGGTGGTCATGAGGTCTTCTCCAGGTAGCTCTCGTACATCTCGACGGTGAGTGCGAAGGGTGCGGCGTCGGCGCCCCACAGCTCGCGGGAGTCGAACCGCACCGAGTAGACGTGCTGCGGGTTCTCGCCCAGGAAGTGCGCGTTGGTGTCCGGCAGCACGGAGGCGGGCTGGACGCGCTCGACGACACCGGTGTGCCCGCGCACGTAGGCCGGCAGCCGCGTGTGTCCGGGCACCGGCTCGCCCTTGGTCCGCACGCGCTCTCCGGCGGTGAAGGCCGGGGCCGTGTCCACGGAGCGCAGCGAGCCGGCGCCGAGCGGTGCGGCGGTCGGCGCGTAGTCGGGTCGCGGGGCCGGGACGGGTGGCTCTTCGACGTGCTCGCCCCGCAGATTGCGGGCGCGGGCGTCGATCGCGCCCGGTGCCAGGGTGGCGCTTTCGGTGAGCATCAGCTCGGCGCCGTTGAGCCAGCGCCCGAAGTAGCCGTCGTCCAGGTAGGCGGCCCGGTCCAGGCGCTCCAGGGCGTGCCGGAAGGCGTCCGCGTTGTAGCCGCCGCAGGCGATGCGGCTGGAGAGGAGCGCCAGCGCGAACGCCCGGCCCTGCCAGCGTTGCGCGAAGACGGGTTCGTCGGCCCTCGGCGGGCTGAGGGCGCCCCATCCCGGGGTGCCCCCCATGTCGGCAATACCGTCCATGACTGACCTTTCGTAAAAACGGCTTTCCAGGGGATATGTGTATCCAAGGGACATGGTCGATCAGATCCGGGCGGGTGGCTCGACCGGCGCCGTGCGGGCTCCTGCGGCCCCGCTGCGGGGTGCCCTCCGCGAGGAGCGGCGGGCGGCCCGCTCGCCCAGCAGCCCGAACGCCGTACCGAGCGTCGCCCAGAGCAGCAGCGCGGTGGCGACCGACCAGAGCCTGAAGTCCCACAGCAGTGCGGCCGGGACGTCCAGGGCGTCCGGATTGTCCGGCAGGGTGAACAGTGCCGCCGTCGCCGCGCCGAGGACCCCCGCGACACAGAGCTGCCGGGCCGGTGCGCCGTGCCCGAGGCGGGCAAGACGGCCGTGCAGGGCCCAGGCCAGGGCCACGCCGATCAGGCCGATGGCGATCGCCCCGAGCCAGGCCTGCGTGCGCGGGCCGACCGTGCCGGGGTCGCCGACTCCGGGCGGGTTCGACGGGTAGCGCACGAACGGCAGCAGCCACAGGCCGGTGAACCCCGCGGCGGCCAGCCACGTCGCCCGCGGCCAGGCCTCGGTGCCGGGGTCGCGCCGGTGCAGCAGCAGATGGGCGACGGCGAGGAGCAGGCCCAGGGCCAGGCCGGTGACGGCCGTCGCCACCAGCAGCCCGGCGTGCTGGATGGCCCGGGAGAAGACCTCCGCGTGATGACCGGCGTGGTCGGAGTGCTCGGCGGCCTCGCGGGCCGTCTCCCCGCGCACGGCGCGGTCCATCAGCGGCTCGACGAGGAGCCAGGAGAATCCTCCGCTGAGCAGGCCGGCCGCGCTCCCCGCGACCGCGCCGCGGCCCAGCAGCCTCATGACGGGACTCATGTGCGGTACCTCATCAGTGGCAGGGGGCGCCGAGCAGGTGCCGGCCGTCGTGGGCGAACTCGTGCAGGTAGTTCGCGCTGGTGGCGACCTTGCCGAGGACGGGGGACAGCAGGTGTCCCTGGTCCAGGAAGACGGCGTACAGCGCGAGCAGGGCGAGAGCGACGGCGGCGGTGACGACGGCGCCGTCGCGCAGCGGACGCGCCGCCACCGCGAGGCTGCCACCGGCTGCGGACAGGGGCGGATACGACATGGGGGGCTCCTTGGGGCGTGAGGGCAGCGCTGGGGGAGGCGGACCGGCCTCGGGCCGGGGCGGTCGAGGTCTGCGGACCACAGTACGAGCATATGCTCCTAATGGGAAGGCGCGCACCGCTTCCCGGTTCCGGAAAACCGCCCCCCGCTCTGGTAACAGCTGTTACCATCCAGGGATGGCGAAGACACAGCTGGGCGCGCGCGTCGACGAGGAGATCGCGGAACTGGCCCGGGCCCGGGCCAAGGACCGCGGCCTGAGCGTCGGCGACTACATCGCCTCCCTGGTACGGGACGACACCGGCGGACTGCGGCAGCGCGGCATGGACGCCGCCCGGCGCTTCCTCGACGAGCACCAGGCCGTCTTCGACGCGGCCGAGGAGGCGGACCGGGGCACCCCGGGCGCCCACGCGGCGTGATGGAGCTGTACATCGACGTCCCGTGGATCCTCGAGGTCGCGGAGCTGGCCGGCGCGCGGGACCCGGCCCCCGAGGACTACGGCGTGCCGGTGGCCGCCGTCGCCTGCCACCGCGCGGAACTGCTGGAACGACCCGTCTACGACGGCCCCTACGCCCGGGCCGCCGCACTCGTGCACGTCCTGGGCCGCTGCCGCTGGCTGGAGCGCTCCAACATGGCCGTCGCCGCTGCCACGGGCGTGATGTACCTCGAAGCCTCCGGCATCCCGGTCAAGCCCACCCGTGACGACGCCGTGGCCCTGCGCGACCTCCTGCGGGACCCCCTGTGCACCGCACCGGCGATCGCCGCCCTGCTGCGCACCTGGCCCCGGACGACCTGACCGCCCGTCCGGAATCAGGACCAGATGGCCTGCGCGACGGCGGTGCCCATGAACGCGGCGCCGAGGCCGGTGACCACGCTGGCGACCACGTTGGCCGCGGCGAAGAACCGGGCGCCGGCCTCGGCCAGCCGCAGCGTCTCGTAGGAGAAGGTCGAGTACGTGGTCAGGGCGCCGCAGAACCCGGTGCCGAGCAGCAGTTGCACCGAGTGGGAGGCGGCGCCGTAGGTGACGGCGCCGGACAGCAGCCCCAGGATCAGGCAGCCGGTCACGTTGACGACGAAGGTGCCCCAGGGGAAGACGGTGCCGTGCCGGGCCTGTACGGCGCGGTCGGTCAGGTACCGCAGCGGCGCCCCGACCGCGGCGCCGGCGATGACGAGGAGCCAGTTCACTGCGCCTGCTTCTCCCTCTCACGTCCCACGTAGCGGATGACCTCGCACTCGTCGAGGACCACCAGCCCCTTCGTGACCAGGTCGTCCAGTTGGGGCAGGAAGGCGCGCACCCGGGCCGCGTCGTCCACGATGACGATCGCCACGGGCAGGTCCTCGCTGAGCGACAGCAGTCGGCTGGTGTGGATCAAGGAGGAGGCGCCGTACCCCTCGATGCCCTTGAACGCGCTCGCGCCGGCCAGCCCGGCCTCGTGGGCGCGCTGGATGATCTCGCCGTACAGCGGCTTGTGACGGAAGGTGTCGCCCTCGCCGACGAAAACGGTCAGACGGAGCGCGGAACCGTGCAGCCTGGTCACTTCGTCCTCCTCGTCCGCCACGCGATCAGACGGCGGGTCGCCGCCGCCGCGAGCCACACGGCCGCCAGCGCGGCGACCAGGGTGGCGGCCAGGTAGGCCAGGCCGGTGCGGGCGTGACCGCTCTGCACCAGCTGCTGGATGTCGACACTGTAGGTGGAGAAGGTCGTGAATCCGCCCAGGACGCCGGTGCCGAAGAAGGGGCGTACCAGCCGGTGCGCGGCCCACACCTCCGTGATGACGACCATGAAGACACCGATCACCGCACAGCCCGACGCGTTCACCAGGAGGATGGTCCAGGGGAAGGCGTCGGCGGCGGTCGGCCACAGCAGGGAGGCGCCGTAACGGGCCGTGGCCCCCAGCGCGCCGCCGGCCGCGACGACCGCAATCACGGGCGCCTGCCCGTCGACGATTCTCCGGCGCCACGTGGGAGCCGACGGATCGACGCCGGGAACGGCGGGCTCCGTGATCCGGTCGCGTGGAGCTGTCATGGATGCGTGTCTCCTACTCGCGCAGCCGCCCGGCATGCGGGGGCGTGCGGTCACAAGCAGGGACTGTCGGCGGCGTCGGTGCCGCGGTTTCCGGTACGGCGAGTCCCACCGCCGCGCGAGCGCCTGGTCCGGGCTGCCGCTGCTGACCAGGGTAACCGAGGGGTAATCGAGGGATCAGCAGAGACCGAGCGCCGCCCGCAGGTTGTGCTCGGCGATGCCCGCCATCGCCGCCCGGTCGGGAAAGTCCCCGTCGAGCAGCCGCAGCGGCCCCGCCGTCAGCGAGAGCCGCTGCGCCAGCAGGTAGAGCGCGAGCCGGTCCTCGTCCAGGCCGGCCACCGCCAGCGGCCCGTACCCCTCGCCCAGGCGGATCCGCAGGAAGACGTGCTCCCATTCGACGTCGAAGTACAGGGTGCCCTCGATGTCGATCACGACGGGACGGCCGTCCGCGTCGACCAGGACGTGGTCGGGTCCCAGCTCGCCGTGGACGACCGCGTACTCCTCACGGGGCCGCACCGCGCCCGCCAGATCCCGCAGCCGCTCCTCCAGCCGGGCGCGGGCCGCGGCGATCCGCGGATCACGCGAGGCGGCCTCCGCCAGGTCCCGCAGGGCCCGGGCGAGAACGACCCCCTCGCACGACGTCCCGCGTGACGTCCCCCCGCCGTCGATCACGGCCACCTTGCCGTAGCGGGGGGCCCGGTGACGGCGCATCGCCTCCAGTGCCTCCCCGAGCCGGTCCACGACCGGGGCGGCGGCGAGGGGATCGCGCGCGAGCAGGTCCTCCAGGTTCTCCCCCCGGACGTCCTCCACGACCGCGACATCGGACGGGCCGCGGACGCCGGCCCGCTCGACCAGGCGGATCGCGGGAACCCGCACGCCCAGCCCGTCCAGCCGCGCGTGCGCGGCCTCGAACACGTCCAGGCCGAGACCGGGCGAGAACGGGTCGGTGAGGTCGTCGTCGCCGGGGGTTGCCGGCCAGTGGTTCTCGTCGTCGTCCCACACGTACGCGACCGCCGTCGACGCGTCGTCCATCACCAGCCGGTACACGCCCTTCTTTCTGCCGCCCGCGAGCCGCTCGACCCCCGCCAGCCGCCGTCCGCCCCCCAGCGCGGCCCGAGCCGCACCCGCCAACCGCTCCCGCGTCACTGCCCCGGATGCCATGTCCCCGCCCGCCCCTCCGCCGCGCCGACCCGGGCACCCTACGGGAGCGTCGAGCGGGGGGCGACTCGATATCGGTGGGGCGACTCGACCTCGGGGGGCGACTCGGCACCTCTTCCGGCGGGCCACCCCGGGACCCCACCCGAACGCGCAGCGGTGCCTCAGGGCGTGAGCAGCCGGTCCTGTTCCACCGGGGGTGTGCCGCCGTACCAGGGCAAGGGCTCGCCGAAGCGGACCAGCTCGCCGTACAGGGCGGGATCGACATGCTCGGCGAGCACCAGGTCGAGTACGGCTTCGGCGGCCCGGGCCGGTGACTGGGCCCCGCTGTAGTCGCTGAACCAGGGGCGGGAGGTCGCGGTGTCGACCATGCCGGGGCACACGGCCGCGATCAGCGTGCCCGTCGCGAGGTCCTGTTCCCGGCGTTCGGCGGCGACCGCGCGGACGGCGGCGACCTGCGCCACCTTCGACGGGACGTTCAGCCACAGCGGCCACCCCGCCTCCCGCGCGGTCCCGTGGTGGACAGCGGTGCGCCATGACTCGACGGCGTCCTCGACCTGGTCGAGGCTCGCGCCGTCGAAGAGGTGGTGCAGCCGGGGGTCGAGGTGGCCGAGGGTGCCCAGGCTGCTGGCCACGACGAGCAGCCGGCCGCCCGGGCGCAGCACGGGACCGAAGGAGCGCAGGACGGCGTGGGTTGCGGTGTTCGAGACGTCGATGAACTCGTCGGCCCGCGCGGCCTGTGACTCGCCGGGCAGCACGCGCGCCACCGCGTTGGAGACGACGACGTCGACGCCTCCGTGCCGGGCGCGGAGATCCTCGGCGAGGCGGGCGATGGCGTCGGTGTCGGTGACGTCCAGGACCCGGCCCTCGACCCGGGCGCGGCTGCCGGGCAGCCGCCCGGCCTCGCGGGCGGCGTCCGCCACCCGCCGCGGGTCGCGGCCGGTGAGCAGGACCAGGTCGGCCGGGCGCATGCGGGCCGCCAGTCCCTCCACGAGGGCGCGGCCCAGTCCCTGGTTGGCGCCCGTCACGAGGGCGATGCGCGAAGCGTTCATGGACACCACGCTAGGAACGCCGTATCCATGAGTCCAACGACATCGAGGCACAGCTAGCATGCGGAATCGTCATGGACTTCACGGATGTGTCACTCACCGCGCTGCGCGTCTTCCGCGCCGTCGCCGAGCAGGGAACCTTCACCGCGGCCGCCGCCTCGCTCGGCTACACCCAGTCCGCGGTGTCACGGCAGATCGCCGCGCTCGAACGGGCCGCGGGCGCCGGGCTGCTGGAACGGCGCCGCGACGGCGTACGGCTCACCGCGGCCGGCCGTGTCGTCATGCGCCGGGCGACGGTCGTACTGGACGAGATCGACGCGACCGCCAGGGAACTGTCGGGCCTGCCCGGACAGGCCGGGACGGTCCGCCTGGGCTGGTTCCCGAGCGCCGGAGCCGTCCTGCTGCCGCGCGCCCTGACGGCACTGCGCCGCACCGACCCCGGCCTCCGGGTCGTCGGCCGGGAGGGCAGCACACCCGCGCTGGTGCGCGCCCTGCGGGCCGGCAGCCTCGACCTGGCCCTGCTCGCGTCCGCGCCGCCGTTCCGGCCGCCGGACGCCGAGTCGCCCCCGCTCGTCGTGCGCACCCTCACCGAACGCGCGCTGTGTCTGGCCGTGCCCACGGGCCATCCACTGGCGCGCGGTGACTTCGTCGACGTGGCCGACCTGCGCGGCCGGCGCTGGATCGCGGGGCCCTCCTCGGGCGAGGACCAGCTGATGGGGGTGTGGCCGGGCCTGGACGAGCGGCCGGAGATCGCGCACACCGCGCGCGACTGGCTCGCCAAGCTTCACCTCGTCGCCGCCGGCTGCGGGCTGACCACCGTGCCGGCCGCCCTCGCCGCCGCCGCGCCACCCGGTGTGCGCGTCCTGCCGGTCCGCGGCGGGCCCCAGGAACAGCGGCGGGTGCTCCTGGCCCGACTGCCCCAGCCGCCGACGGACCCGGTCACCCGCGTGGCAGCGGCCCTCCGCGCGGCGGCCCTCGACGTGGAGGCACCCGCACCGCCGACCTCGCCGTCGCCGTCGTCGTCGCCGTGAGGACGGCGCGGGCGGTGGCCTCGTCGGCCCGGCCGCGCCCGGCGCCCACCGCGGGAGCGACAGGTGCCGGCGGCCAGGGGCAGCGAACGGGATCCGCGACCGATTTACGCCTCGCAGATCCTCAAACCGCAGGTCAGCGGCGTGACCCGGTTTTTCCTGCCCGGATCTGTGCCAACGGCCACAGCGAAGGGGAGCCCCGTGGGCTCATACTGAGGCATGACACAGCCTGCTGCGCCGAAGCGTCACCTGCCCACCAGCCCCTTCAAGGCCCCCGTCCCGCGGGCTCCCAAGCACTTCGCCGTGGGCGACCAGGTCACGCACGACGTGCACGGCCTCGGGCGGGTCATCGGCATCGAGGACGGAATCGCGGCGCTCGTGGACTTCGGCCCGCAACAACTGCGGATCCTGAGCCCCTACGCCAAGATGACCAAGCTGTAGGACCGCCGGGCCCGGTCACCGGCCCGAGGCGCGCTCCCGCGCGTCGCCGGGCGGCGGCTCGGGGACGACGTGACCCCGCGCCTGGCCGGACCTGAGCGGCCGACTGCCGCGCGACGACGGCGCGTTCGCCTTGGCCGGCCATCCGCCGGGGGCGGCGCGCCGTCGGCTCCTACTCCGGTTCCCAGGCCTCGAGCAGGTCGAACAGGTGCCGGTCGCCTTCGAGCTTCAGGGAGTCCACCGGAACACGGCCGTACAGGGTGAGGAGCAGCTCGTAGGCCGTGCCCCGGGCGGAGGCGTCGACCGCGTCCGGGTCCTCGCCGGCAGCGGTGACGGGGATCCGGGTGACCCGTGCGCCGTCGGCGGACAGCGACTGGCGCCAGGAGCGGCCCTCGGTCGCGTGGTAGTCGACGGTGGCGGGCCTGTGCGGCCAGGGGCCCGTCGTCGTGCAGCAGGTGGACAGGAACTCGTCGACACCGTCGAGTGCCACGTCGTCCGGCAGCGGCTGCGGGGCTCCGACGGTGATCTGGGCGTCGTAGGTGTGCAGCGCGATCTCGTAGAGCTGGTGCCGGGCGACGGCACCGCAGGTCTGCGGCGACTGCGAGGTGGCCCACCACGTCCAGCACCCGCGATCCGGCCCGGCCTCCCGCAGCGCGTCCTGGAGCTGCTGCGTCGACGCGGACCACCAGGCCAGCAGCGCCTCCCGCTCCCGGGGCGCCGGCTCGGCGTCCCGCGGTGCGCACTTGCCCGGGGCGGCAGGTCCCGCGGCGATGGTGGCGGCCCAGGAGCGGCGCCCCTCGCCCATGTGCCGCACCAGGTCGAACAGGGTCCACTCGGGGCAGGTCGGCACCTGCGCGTCGAGGTTGGGCGCGGCGGCGACCGCGGCACGGAACGCGGTCGACCGCTCGTCGATGAGCCGCAGCAGCTCGGGGAACTCGAAAGTGTTTTCCACCCCGGGTGTCTACCACCGCGCCCGGCAACGCGAAAGCGAATTTCGCACCGGGCGCCGGAACGTCCGGGGCGCGCCGCAGCCGGCCGCCGAAGCGGGGGGAGCACGGTCGCTTCCGAGCGGCCCGGTACGCCCCCCACGGCACACGCCCACCGCCCCACCGGACCGCGGCCCGAGTCCCGGCGCATCCCGAGCCGTGTCGATCAGCCGCGGGCCAGGCCCAGTTCTCCCGCGCGCACCCCGGCCGCAAGACGGACCTCACCGCGGCCCTCGGCGACTTGTCGCTGACCGGTGGTCAGGGCGGCTGCGCAGGGGGGAAGATGGTGGCTCGATGGTGGCAGGGGCGGATGGCAGGTCCGCTCTCGACGTACCGGGCACACATCGGTACCTGTAGTCGCTAGGGGGAAAATGGACTTTGACGTCGTAACGCTTGGCGCTATCGCCGGGCTCGGTGGAATTCTCTCCACCTTGTCCCGCCTGGCTGTGGCCTGGCTGAGATCACGGCACCCCAGAAGAGCGCGCATGACCGTTGGAGGGGTGCAAGTGGACCTGGACCTCTCCAACCCCAAGGAAGCCGCGGAGTACTTGAAGCACCTCCAAGAACGGACTCCCGGGGGCTGAACCTGTGTCGACTCAAGTGACTGGCGCAGGAAGCAACGGGGCCTCGGTACTGGCCTCTCAGCCCCGTAGGGTCTTCAACGCCGACCAGATGAACGCTTCGTTCGGTGGGGCCGGAACGGGTATCGGCCTGGCCGCGTTCGCCGACAACATGGGACCCGACACCATCTGGGGCAAGCTGTTTCTCTATCTTGCCCCGGTTGTCGCCATCGCCTTCACCGTCGTGATGAGCTGGATATTCGCCAAGCTGGAGCAGCGTGAGATTCGCAATCAGAACGCCAAGGCCATCGCGACGGTCGAAGCGGAAATCAATAGCCCGGACTGCTCCCTCGCGCGAAAGCAGGAGCTCCAGGTGATACTGAAAGCGCTCCGAGACGAAAGAATCGCCTACCGACTCTGACGGCCGGCCCGGAACACCTGCTCTCAGCGTGACATCCAGGCCGCGAAGATCTCCGGGAGGCGGTGCAGGTCCTCGGCCGTGACCGTGCGCGTGACCTTCGCCGCGTACGCCTCCCTCGTCAGGAGACCCAGCGCCTCGACGAACGTGCCGTCCGCCAGGCGCCAGTCCGCCCGCAGGCCGGTCGTGTCGAGTTCCGGGTGGCGCGGGTAGGCGGGCTCCGGCCCTTAGACGTCGTTTCCTTTGGCGGTTTGGCTCGTTGTGTTGAGCATGACGAGTCTTGCCGAGCGGTTGGTGCCGGATGAGTTGTGGGAGTTGTTCCGC
>NZ_JBEXKG010000017.1:0-82062 GCF_040609555.1 Streptomyces sp. NPDC004658 | reverse complement strand
CGGCGGGCCCCGACTGCCCCTTCCGGCCCCCGACCCGGTGGCCGTCGGCGCCCCGGCACCCTGCCCGCGCCCCGGTCCGGCCACCGCGCCGGACGGCGCCCGTGCCCCGCCCGATCTGGCGGAACTCCAACTCCTGCGGATCTAGAGGCCGCCCCGGCCGCCGCCCTGCCACGGCGCAGGCGCCGCGGTCGCGCCCACGCGTGCCCGAATCCCTTCAGAACAGCAGGAGTTCCCCGCATGACCATCCGTACCCTGACGCGCCGTGCCGCCCTCGCCGCGGTCGCCGTGACCGGAGCCCTCGTCCTCGCCGCCTGCGGTGGCGACAGCGACAACTCGGGCGGCGGCCACACCGGCCACGGCTCCTCCGCCACCGCGAGCGCGTCGGCCACCGCGCACAACGCCCAGGACGTCTCCTTCGCGCAGGGCATGATCCCGCACCACCGGCAGGCCCTGGAGATGGCCAAGCTCGCCGACGGCCGGGCGTCCTCCGCGCGGGTGAAGGACCTCGCGTCGCGCATCGAGAAGGCGCAGGACCCGGAGATCCGCACCATGACCGGCTGGCTGACGTCCTGGGGCGAGCAGGTCCCCATGGCCGGCATGGACCACTCCGCCCACTCCGGGATGTCCGGGATGTCCGGGATGTCCGGGATGATGAGTGACGCCGACATGACGGCCCTGAAGAAGGCCACCGGCAAGGACTTCGACACCAAGTTCCTGTCGATGATGGTCGACCACCACGAGGGCGCCGTCGAGATGGCCACCACCGAGAAGGAGAAGGGCCAGTACGGCCCCGCCAAGACCATGGCGGGCGCCATCGTCACCGCCCAGAACGCCGAGATCGAGGAGATGAAGAGGCTCCTCGGCACGCACTGACGGCACGGCGGGCGGGGACCGGTGCCGCCACCGGCCCCGCCCGTCCCTCAGGCCAGCACCTTCTCCAGGGCCGCCAGCGCCGACCGCAGCTCCTCCGCCGTGATCGTCAGCGGGGGCGCGAGCCGGATCGTGGAGCCGTGGGTGTCCTTGACCAGGATCCCCTCGCGCATCAGGCGCTCGCTGATCTCGCGGCCCGTGCCGAGGGCGGGGTCGACGTCCACGCCGGCCCACAGCCCGCGCGAACGGAACCCGGTCACGCCCCTGCCGGTCAGCTCGGTCAGCCCGTCCCGCAGGACCACGCCCAGTTCGGCCGCCCGGCGCTGGAACTCACCGGTCTCCAGCAGCTCGACCACCGCCGTGCCGACCGCCGCGGCGAGCGGATTGCCGCCGAACGTCGAACCGTGCTCACCCGGGTGCAGCACCCCCAGCACCTCGCGCCGGGCCACCACCGCCGACACCGGCACGATGCCGCCGCCGAGCGCCTTGCCGAGCAGCAGCACGTCCGGGACGACGTCCTCGTGCTCGACGGCGAGGGTCCGGCCCGTCCGGCCGAGGCCCGACTGGATCTCGTCCGCGATGAACAGGCACCCCTTGCGGCGGGTCAGCTCCCGCACCCCGGCGAGATAGCCGTCGTCCGGGACGATCACCCCGGCCTCACCCTGGATGGGCTCGATCAGCACCGCCGCCGTGGTGTCGTCGACCGCGGCCTCCAGAGCGGCCAGGTCGTTGTACGGCACGATGGTGAAGCCGGGCGTGAACGGGCCGAAGCCCGCCCGGGCCGTCTCGTCCGTGGAGAAGCTGACGATGGTCGTCGTACGTCCGTGGAAGTTCTCCGCCGCGACCACGATCGTCGCCTGCCCGGCCGGGACGCCCTTCACGTCGTACGCCCACTTGCGGGCCACCTTGATCCCGCTCTCGACCGCCTCCGCGCCGGTGTTCATCGGCAGCACCATGTCCAGGCCGGTCAGCTCCGCGAGCCGCTCCGCGAACTCGGCCAGCCGGTCGTTGTGGAAGGCGCGGGAGGTGAGGGTGAGCCGGTCGAGCTGGCGGTGTGCCGCCTCGACGAGCGCCGGGTGCCGGTGGCCGAAGTTGAGGGCCGAGTAGCCGGCGAGCATGTCGAGGTAGCGGTTGCCCTCGACGTCCTCCACCCAGGTGCCCTCGGCACGGGCCACCACCACGGGCAGCGGATGGTAGTTGTGCGCGAGAACCGGCTCCTCCGCGCGGATCAGGTCGTCGGACGTACGGGTGCGCGCGGGTGCGGTCATCAGCGGATCTCCTGGGTGCAGCACTTGATGCCGCCGCCGGCCTTGTGGAACTCGGACAGGTCGACGGGGACGGGGACAAAGCCGTGGTCGGCGAGGCGTTCGGCGAGCGCCTCCGCCTGGGGCGCGATGAAGACGTTCCGGCCGTCGGAGACGGAGTTCAGGCCGAACGCCATCGCGTCCTCGCGGGTGGCGAGCACGGCGTTCGGGTACAGGCGCTTGAGGACCTCCCGGCTGCCCGGAGAGAAGGCCTCCGGGTAGTAGCAGATGTTGTCGTCGTCGAGGACGAACAGCGCCGTGTCCAGGTGGTAGAAGTACGGGTCGACCAGGGTCAGGCCGATCACCGGGTGGCCCAGGAACTCCTGCGCCTCGCGGTGCGCCTCACGCGTCGTGCGGAACCCGGTGCCGGCGAGCACGTACCGGCCCGTCCACACCAGGTCGCCCTCGCCCTCGGTCACCGACTCGGGCCGGTGGACGTCGTAGCCGGCCGCCTTGAACCAGGTGTCGTAGTACTCCGACTCCGGGCGGCGCTCCGGAGCGTGGAACAGGGAGCCGAAGACCCGGCCGCCGACGACGAACGCCGCGTTGGCGGCGAACACCATGTCCGGCAGGCCGGGGACCGGCTCGACGGTGTCCACGGTGTGGCCGTGGGCCCGGTAGGCCCGGATCAGCGCCTGCCACTGCTCCTGGGCCAGGTCCACGTCGACGGGCTTGTCGGGATGCATCCAGGGGTTGATCGCGTACTGGACGGCGAAGTGTCTGGGTTCGCAGACGAGGAAGCGCCGGGAACGCGGCACACGACTGTCGGTCACAGAGGGTTTCCTCCGCTTTCCTGTGTGTCACTGAGGGGTGACACCACGGTAGGAAGAGAGGAAGACGGTCGACAAGCGAGGAAAGCTGCGCGGTTGCGCAGCATCGCTGCGTTGTCGCCGGAGGACACGCACGACTCCTGCGCGTCGAAACGGTCAGTCGGGAGCCGGATGGGTGGCGCCCGCTTCCGGGCTTTCCGGGAGCAGATGGGACAGGACCATCACGCTGATCGTCTTCCGGATGAACGGCTCGGCGCGGATCCGCTCCAGCACCTCCTCGAAGTGCTCCACGTCCCGGGCGCGCACGTGCAGCAGCGCGTCCGCGCCGCCGGTCACCGTCATCGCCGCCGCGATCTCCGGATGGTTGCGGACGACCTCCGCCAGTCGCCGGGGCGGGGCCGCGCCCTCGCAGTACACCTCGACGTACGCCTCCGTGCGCCAGCCCAGCGCGGACGGCCTGACCGTCGCCGTGAACCCGGTGATCACCCCGGTCTCCCGCAGCCGGTCCACCCGCCGCTTGACCGCAGTGGCGGACAGGCCGATCGCCGCTCCGATCTCGGCGAAGCTGGTCCGCGCGTTCGCCATGAGCGCGGTGATGATCTGGCGGTCCAGCTCGTCGAACGAGGGTGTCCTGCTGTTCATGCGGGCACTGTAGCCAGCCCCGTCGGCCGCGCGCGGCTCAGGACTGGGTGACCACCAGGGCGAGCGTCAGCAGCCCCAGCACCACCCATCCGAACCACAGCCAGCCGTTGCTGCCGAGCGCGACCGTGTAGGCGGTCACGACCACCAGCCCGCCGACCGTGAGTGCCCCCATCGTCCTGGTGGAACCGTTCGTGGAACCGGCCATCGCGACACCCTCCTCATGGTCCGTCCAGGACCATGGTGCCCTGGTTCGGGCCCGGACGGGACAGGTACGACGGTCCTGGCCCACCGTGCGACCGGCGCCCGTTGCGCGGTGCGGCTACCCCTCGCGGGCGTTCAGCGAGGCCAGATAGGCGTTGTACGCCTCCAGCTCCTTGTCGCCGTCCCGGTCGGCGGCCCGGTCCTTGCGCTTGGCCTGCCGCTGCTCGGAGCGGTACCACTGGAACAGCAGCGCGATCAGCACCAGCACCGACGGGATCTCGCTGAACGCCCAGGCGATGCCGCCCGCCGCGCTCTGGTCCGACAGCGCGTCGATGCCCAGCGAGGCGGGCGGGTGCTGGAAGGTCTCCACCATCGGCGTCGACGCCATCATCAGCGCGATGCCGAAGAACGCGTGGAACGGCATCCCCGCGAACAGCTCCAGCATCCGCATCAGGTGGCCCGGCCGGTGCGGGCCCGGATCGACACCGATGATCGGCCAGAAGAACACGACACCCACCGCGAGGAAGTGCACCATCATCGCGACGTGCCCGGTCTTGGAGCCCATCAGGAAGTCGAACAGCGGGGTGAAGTAGAGGGCGTACAGGCTCGCGATGAACAGCGGGATGGTGAAGGCCGGGTGCGTGATGATGCGCATGTACCGGCTGTGCAGCAGCATCAGCAGCAGCTCACGCGGACCCTTCCGGCCCTTTCCGGCGGCCGGCAGCGCGCGCAGCGCCAGGGTGACCGGGGCACCGAGCAGGATCAGGATCGGCGACAGCATGCTGATCACCATGTGCTGCACCATGTGCACGCTGAACATGACCATGCCGTAGTCGTTCAGCTTGGTGCACATCACCAGAGCGATGGTGAGCACGCCGACGACGTACGAGACCGTGCGGCTCACCGGCCAGGCGTCCCCGCGCCGCCGCAGCCGCACGACACCCCAGCCGTACAGGGCCAGACCGGCGAGGCAGGCGATGAGGAAGAAGGGGTCCGCCGACCATGCGAGCCCGCGCCCCAGCGTGAACGGCGGCAGATCCATGGTCATGCCGTGCCCGCTGTGATCCATCCGGCGGCTCCTGTTTCGGGGGGTGTGCGCGTTCTGTCCCGCCCAAGGGTAGAACTCGCCCCGGTTTCCCCTTCGGCCGGGGTCAGGTGCTCAGAGCACGCACTCCGCCTCGTCGTACCGCTCCGCCGGTACGGTCTTCAGCGTCTCCACGGCCTCCGCCAGCGACACCATGACGATGTCGGTCCCGCGCAGCGCCGTCATCTTGCCGAACTCACCCCGGTGCACGGCCTCGACCGCGTGCCAGCCGAAGCGGGTCGCCAGCACCCGGTCGTACGGCGTCGGCGTGCCGCCCCGCTGCACATGCCCGAGGATCACCGGCCGGGCCTCCTTGCCGAGCCGCTGCTCCAGCTCGACCGACAGCTGCCGCGCGATGCCCGCGAAGCGCTCGTGGCCGTAGATGTCCTTGCCACCCTCGTCGAACTCCATCGAGCCGGGCCGCGGCTTGGCCCCCTCCGCGGCGACCACGATGGCGAACCGCTTGCCCGCCTCGAACCGCTCGCCGACCTTCTTCGTCAGCTCGTCGATGTCGAAGGGCCGCTCGGGCACGACCACGGCGTGGGCGCCGGCCGCCATGCCGGAGTGCAGCGCGATCCAGCCGGTGTGCCGGCCCATGACCTCCACGATCAGCACGCGCTGGTGCGACTCGGCGGTGGTCTTCAGCCGGTCCAGGGCCTCGGTCGCCACGGTCACCGCCGTGTCGAAACCGAAGGTGACATCGGTGACGGCGATGTCGTTGTCGATGGTCTTGGGCACGCCCACGATCGGCAGCCCGCTGTCCGACAGCAGCCGGGCCGCCTTCAGCGTGCCCTCACCGCCGATCGGGATGATCGCGTCCAGGCCGAGTTCCGCGACATGCCCCCTGGCCCGCTCCACGCCGTCCCGCAGGTGCTCCGGGCGCACCCGGGAGGAGCCGAGGATGGTGCCGCCGCGGGCCAGGATGCCGCCCACCGCGTCCAGGTCGAGCTTCAGATAGTCGCATTCCAGGAGGCCCTTCCAGCCGTCCCGGAAACCGATGACCTCGTCGCCGTGGTCGGCGACGGCACGGTGCACGACGGACCGGATGACGGCGTTCAGGCCGGGGCAGTCGCCGCCGGACGTGAGGACACCAATGCGCATAGCCCGAAATACCTTCTCAACGTGGGCCGGGTAACCGGACCACGTCGTCCGGCGGATTCCCGGTCACCCTACCGGCGTGAGGGGGTGGCACCGTAGCGGGCGTCCGCCTGATGGACGCACCCGCACATGTGAGCGGACGGGCCGTCAGGCGGGCCCGCACGAGCCTGCCGGACCATGCTGGAATCCGGCTGAAGAACGGGTTACGCGGGCTGCTGCGCCGCCGCGATGCGCTCGTTGCGGAGCGCCTCGTACCAGCGGTCGTCGATCGGCGGCAGCGCGTTGACGTCGAGCGCCAGCTTCAGCAGCAGGTCGGCGATCTGCGGGTTGCGGGCGAGGACCGGTCCGTGCATGTACGTACCGAAGACGGTGCCGTTGTACGCGCCCTCCGTGCCGTCCCCGGTGCCGTTGCCCTTGCCGATCTGCACCCGGGCGAAGGGGCGGGCCGTGGGGCCCAGGTGGGTGACGCCCTGGTGGTTCTCGAAGCCGGTCAGCTGGGGGAGGCCCAGCTGGGGGTCGATGTCGGCCAGCACGTCACCGACGCACCGCTCGCCCTCGCCGCGCACGGAGACCACGTCGAGCAGGCCGAGGCCCGGCTCGCGCTGGCCGAGGTCGTTGATGAACTCGTGGCCGAGGATCTGGTAGCCGGCGCAGACCGAGAAGACGATCGCGCCGTTCTCCACCGCCCGGTGCAGATGCCCGTCCCGGCGCAGCCGCTCGGCCGCGAGCCGCTGCGGACGGTCCTCGCCGCCGCCGATGAGGTAGATGTCGCCGGAGGTCGGGATCGGCTGGTCGCTGCGCACGTCCAGCCGGGCCACGTCCAGGCCGCGCTGCCGGGCCCTGCGCTCCACGACGAGGGCGTTGCCCTGGTCGCCGTACGTGCTCAGCAGGTCCGGGTAGATCCACACCAGCCGCAGTTGGTTGTCGCTCATGAGGTGATCGCCCTTCGAGGATCAGAAGATCAGTTGCCGACGCGGCGGCGCAGGTCCTGGAACGCGGTGTAGTTCGCGATGACCTCGATCCGGCCCGGCGGGCACATCTGCACGGCCTGGTCGAGGTTGTCGCAGACCTGGAAGTGCTGGTTGGCGACCTCCAGACGGACGGCGAGGTCCAGCTTCCGGTCGCCGATGACGAAGATCGGGTGGCCGGTCAGCCGGGTGTAGTCGACGTCCCACAGCCAGGAGGTGTCGGTGCCGTCGGCCCCGCGCGCGTTCACGGACAGGATCACCGGCGCGGGCGGCGGGTCGATCAGGGAGAACGTCTCCAGCCAGCCGGCCGGGTTCTTGGCGAGCAGCAGTCTGAGGTCGCGGTTCTGGAACTGGACGACGTCGTACCGGCCGGCCACCGCCTGCACCTGGTACATCCGCTCCAGGGCGACCTGCGGCGGCACCCCGAAGACGGCGGCGACGGCCGCGGAGGAGGCCGCGTTCGCCTTGTTGGCACGGCCCGGCAGCTGGAGGTGGATCGGCCAGGCGGACCCGTGCGGGTCCAGCACGTGGTCCCCGGACAGCGCCCAGGTCGGCGTCGGCCGCCGGAACCCGCACTCACCGCAGAACCAGTCGTCGCCCGGGCGCTGCATCACGCCACCGCACGACGGGCAGGACCAGGCGTCGTCCTTCCACATCTGCCCGGCCGCGACCCAGATCACATTCGGGGACGAGGACGCCGCCCACACCACCAGCGGGTCGTCGCAGTTGGCGACGATGACGGCCTTGGAGCCGGCCAGGCCCTCCCGCCAGTTCTCGGCGAGCATCCGGGTCTCGGCGGCGCGGTCGAGCTGGTCGCGGGAGAGGTTCAGCAGCGCGATGCACTTCGGGCTGGTGTCCCGGGCCACACCGGCCAGGTACTTCTCGTCGACCTCGATGACACCGAACTTGGCGTCCGAGCCGCCGGCCAGCGCGGAGGTGATGCCCGCCGGCATGTTGGCGCCCAGCGCGTTCGACACGACCGGGCCCGCGGCGCGCAGCGCCTCGGCGATGAGCCGGGTGGTCGTGGTCTTGCCGTTGGTCGCCGACACCAGGACGACGTCCAGGTTCTGGGCGAGCCGGGCGAGCAGGTCGGGGTCGAGCTTCAGTGCGACCCGGCCGCCGATCACCGATCCGCTGCCGCGTCCCGCGGCGCGTGACGCCGCAGCTACCGCCTTGCCCGCGGTCACGGCCAGCTTGGCCCGCGGCGTGAGCGGGTCCGAGTTGCCTGCCATCAGTTCTCGATCCTCCTTGCGTACGCGCCGCGCCTGGGGCCATCCGGCAACGTGGTGTGAACCTCAGCCTATCGAGATCCATTCCCACACCCGAATCCCGGCCCAGGCCTTGAGCGGCGGGCATGAGCGATACGAACCGTACCCTTGCCGCCATGCGACACGGTTCCATTCCGGGCGCCCACGGGCGCGTCCGGCCCCTCACCCTGCTCGGCGACGCGGTACTGCGCGAGCCCTGCCGGGACGTCACCGACTTCGGTTCCGGCCTCGCCGCCCTCGTGGAGGACCTGTTCGCCACGATGTACGCGGCGCGGGGAGTGGGCCTGGCCGCGAATCAGATCGGGGTCGGTCTGCGGGTGTTCGTGTACGACTGTCCGGATGACGAGGACGTGCGCCACCTCGGACACGTGGTGAACCCCCGGCTGATGGAGGCGGACGGTGTGGTGGTCCGGGGCCCCGAGGGCTGCCTGTCCCTGCCGGGCCTGGAGGCGGGGACCGAGCGCTACGACCACGCGGTCGTCGAGGGCTTCACGCTGGCCGGCGATCCGGTCACCCTGCACGGCACCGGCTTCTTTGCCAGATGCTTGCAACACGAGTGCGACCACCTGGAGGGCCGGGTGTACGCGGACCACCTCACGGGGTGGCGGAAGCGGAGGCTGCTGAGGCAGGTCTCCAGAGCTTCCTGGAACCGGGCGGGCACACGGGCCTGAGGGGTGCGGGGGCCGTTCAGAACCCCGGGCCCCCCACCCGGTCACCGGCCGCGGCCAGGCGGCCCCACAGCAGGTCGGCGAGAGACCGCACCAACTCGGCGCGGGAACAGGGCCGTTCCCCCAGCCACCAGTCCCCGGCGGCGTGCATCATCCCGACGATGCCGTGCCCCCACACCCGGGCCAGCTGCTGGCTCTCCGGTCCCAGGTCCACCCGCTCCTCGATGACCTGGGCCAGCTCCTCGCCCATCCGCCGGAGCAGCGGAGCGCTGTGCTTGCCGACGTCGAAGCCCTGGTCGCCCCCGGTGCTGCCCTCCGCCGGGTGCATCAGGAACCGGTACACCTGGGGCCGTGCCTCGATCGCCGCGAGGTAGGTGTCCAGGGTCGACTCGACCCGTTCCCGCCGGCCGGCCGGTGCGTCGAGGGCCGCCCGCAGGGAGTCGAGCAGTGCGTCGGTGTGCCGCTTGGCCAGGGCCGCGTACAGCCCGCCCTTGTCGCCGAAGTGCCGGTAAAGGATCGGCTTGGTGATGCCCGCTTCCGCCGCGATCGCGTTCATCGAGGCCTGCGGGCCGTCGCGCAGCACCACCCGGTCGGCCGCCTCCAGCAGCTCGCGCCGTCGGCGGTCGGCGGTCCGCTGCTGATCGGTCCGCTGTGTGGTGTCCATGTGCTCTCCCCACCCGTGCTGATTCGGTGACGCCTGCGCAAACTAACACTGACCGGGCCCCTGACATCGAACGGGCTGCCGAGGCGTCATCGGCGGTTGACTTTTCCTACCGATCAGTAACACACTCTTGTTACCGCAAGTAACATCGCACCACCGCCGCTGGAGGGGACATGGCCGAGTTCACCATGGAGCTGAACGAGGAACAGAGGGAAGTACGCGACTGGCTCCATGGCTTCGCGGCGGACGTGATCCGCCCCGCCGCGGCGGAGTGGGACGAGCGCGAGGAGACTCCCTGGCCGGTCATCCAGGAGGCAGCGAAGGTCGGCATCTACTCCCTCGACTTCTACGCGCAGCAGTACTTCGACCCCACCGGCCTCGGCATCCCGATGGCCATGGAGGAGCTGTTCTGGGGCGACGCGGGCATCGCCCTGTCCATCGTGGGCACCGGCCTGGCCGCCGTGGGCGTACTCGCCAACGGGACCGAGGAACAGATCGGCACCTGGATCCCCCAGATGTACGGCGACCAGAACGACGTGAAGGTCGCCGCCTTCTGCTCCTCCGAGCCCGACGCCGGCTCCGACGTCGCCTCCATGCGCACGCGTGCCGTGTACGACGAGGCCAAGGACGAGTGGGTGATCAACGGCACGAAGACCTGGGCGACCAACGGCGGCATCGCCAACGTCCACGTCGTGGTCGCCGTGGTCGACCCGGAGCTGGGCTCCAAGGGCCACGCCTCCTTCATCGTCCCGCCGGGGACGCCCGGACTCTCCCAGGGCCAGAAGTTCAAGAAGCACGGCATCCGCGCCTCGCACACCGCCGAGGTCATCCTCGACAACGTCCGGGTGCCCGGCTCCTGCCTGCTCGGCGGCAAGGAGAAGCTGGACGAGCGGCTGGCCCGGGCCCGGGAGAGGGCGAAGAAGGGCGGGGAGCGCGTCAAGAACGCGGCCATGGCCACCTTCGAGGCGTCCCGCCCGGCGGTCGGCGCCATGGCGGTCGGCACCGCCCGGGCCGCCTACGAGGTCGCCCTCGACTACGCCACGACCCGCGAGCAGTTCGGCCGCCCGATCATCGACAACCAGGGCGTGGCCTTCCAGCTGGCGGACATGCGCACCCAGATCGACGCCGCCCGCCTGCTGGTGTGGCGCGCCTCCTGGATGGCGGTCAACGGCAAGCCGTTCACCGCCGCCGAGGGCTCCATGTCGAAGCTGTTCGCCAGCGAGACCGCCAAGAAGGTGACGGCTCAGGCGATCCAGATCCTCGGCGGCAACGGATACACCCGTGAGTACCCGGTCGAGCGGATGCACCGGGACGCGGCCATCTACACCATCTTCGAGGGCACGAGCGAGATCCAGCGGCTGGTCATAGCGCGGACCCTGTCGGGGATGCCCATCCGCTAGTCCGCACCGGTCGCCTCACCGGTGCCTCATCGGTGTCTCAGTGGGGTGAGCTGTTCGATGTCGTACTTGGCCCGCAGCGCCTCGATGGCCTCCTGGTCCGGAGGGCCGCCGTTGCCGAGGATGTCGAGCAGCTCCTCGAAATAGCGCTCGTGGTCCGGCGGGGGAGCGGCCTGGAAGAACATCTTCGCCGGCGCCTCCGTCGGATTCGCGAACGCGTGCGGGCATCCGGGCGGTACGACGATGACGGTGCCCGGTGTCGCCCGGACCACCCGGCTGCCCGAGGACGACTCCCACTTCCGCCAGTTGTCGGGGGTGCGCACGCGCGGCTCGAAGGCGAGGACGTCCAGTTCGCCTTCGAGGATGTAGAACAACTCCTCGCTGCGCGTGTGCACATGGGCGCCCACGTCGAAGCCGGGCGGGACCTCCACCTCGAAGGTGGAGGCCATGCGCGAGTGCAGGCCGGTGACCTTGAAGGTCACCCGCTGGGCCGGTGTCTCGACGACCCGGCCGTGGCCCGGTGGCACGTACAGTCCCTCGGTCTCTGTCATGGGGACCTCACCAGGTCACCGGCAGGCACTCGGGCCCCCGGATCAACGCGCCCTTCCTGAAGGGGACCTGATCCGGCGGTACGGCCAGTCTGAGGCCCGGTACCCGGTCCAGCAGGGCGTTCATCAGCAGTTCCTCCTCCAGCCGGGCCAGCATGCCGCCCGGGCAGTAGTGCGGGCCGAAGCCGAACGCCACGTGCGGGTTCGGACGGCGGGAGAAGTCGATGGTGTCCGGCGCGGGGAAGACGTCCGGATCCCGGTTGGCGGCCAGGTAGGAGACGTACACCGGATCGCCCGCGCGGATGCGGACGCCCGCGATCTCCACGTCCTCCAGGGCGATCCGGGACAGGCCGACCGCGTTGCGGTGCGGGATGTAGCGCAGCAGTTCGTCGATCGCCCGGGGGCGGATCGCCGGCTCCGCGCGCAGCCGCGCCGCCAGAGCGGGGCGGGTCAGCAGCAGGTGGAACATCTGCCCGCTGTTGGCGGTGACCGCCTCGCCGCCGATCTGCAGGAGCACGGCGAGGCCCACGGCCTGCTCCAGCGTGATCTCGCGGCGGCCCACGGCGGCACCGAGCAGCGAGGCGACGTCCTCGCCCGCGCTGTTCCCGCGCAGCCCGATCAGGTCGGCGAAGCAGGCGCTCATCTCCCGCTTGGCCCGCTCGCTGACCTCCTTGCCGTGCGCGGCGGACAGGATCAGCTGCGTCCAGGTGTGCATGGCGTGCCGGTCGCCGGCCGGGACGCCCATCAGTTCGCAGATCACCGCGATCGGGAACGGGCCGAGGACCGTCGCCGTGAGATCGGCGGGCGGCCCGGCCCGGAGCAGGTCGTCGACCAGCTCGTCCAGCATGGCGCGCGCCCGGTCGCGGACGCGCTCCACACCCTTCGCCGTGAAGGCGGCGGCGACGGAGCGGCGCAGCCGGGTGTGGTCGGGCGGGTCGAGGAAGCCGACCGCGCCCGGGTCGGGGATGAAGTGCGGGGCGAGCCGGGTCACCGGCTTGTCGACGACCGCCTCCCGGCTGAAGCGGGGGTCGTTGGCCACCATGCGTACGTCGTCGTACCGGGTGACCAGCCACGCCCAGCCCTCGCCGTTGGGCAGCTGGACGCGGGTGAGAGGGCCCTCGGCCATCAGCTCGGCCAGCACCGGGTCGAAGTCCGTGCCCGTGAGGTCGAGCGCCGGCCAGTGCCGGATCGGGGGCAGGACCTCGACCCCGGTGCGCGTCGCCTCCTCGATCATCGGTCGTCGCCGTCCGCGGTGACCCAGCGGCCCACCGTCATCTCGGCGGTGATGCCGGGACCGAAACCGGCGAGCAGCCCGCGTGCCTGCTCGTGGGCGCCGCCCTCGTCGAACAGCCGGCGCAGCGCGTCGAGGACGACGGCACTGGCGATGTTGCCGTACTCGGTGAGCGTGGACCGGCTGAACCGGAAGGCGTGCGGGTCGACCTCCAGGAACTTGCTGAGGTCGTCGAGTATTCGGGGACCGCCCGCGTGGATGATGTAGAAGTCCAGGTCGGACGCGTCCCAGCCGTGGTCGCCCGCCAGGTCCTTGAGCGCCGGGGCGAGCGGCTCCATGGTCGTGGGCACCCGCTTGTCCAGCAGGAAGTGGAAGCCGGTGGCCCGGACGTCGTAGGCGATCCAGTCCTCGGTCTTCGGGATCAGGTAGGAGCCGTTGCGCTCCAGACGGACGCCCGTGCCGCCCTGCCCCCGCACCACGGCGGCGGCGATGCCGTCGCCGAAGAGGCCGTTGGAGAGCAGCGAGCCGACGCCGAGGTCGGTGGGCTGGTAGCACAGCGAGCAGAACTCGCAGGCCACGATGAGCGCGTTGGCGTGCGGGTAGGCCGAGCAGAAGTCGTGCGCCCGGTTGATGGCCGCGCCGCCGGCGGCGCAGCCCAGCTGGGCGATGGGGAGCTGGCGGGTGGTGCTGCCGAAGTCCATCTCGTTGATCAGCCACGCCGTGAGCGAGGGCATCATGAAGCCCGTGCACGAGACGTAGATGATCACGTCGATGTCGCTGGTGAGCAGCTCCGCGTCGTCCAGCGCCTGCTGGATCACGGCGGGGACGCGGGCCTTGGCCTCGGCCTCGTAGAGCTTGTTGCGCTCCTCGAAGCCCGGGTGTTTCAGGGTCTCCTCGATGGGCTGCACGATGTGCCGTGTCTTGACGCCGGTGTTCTCGATCAGTCTGAGGGCCAGTGCCAGTTGGGGGTGGTCCGCGTGGCGCGAGCGCGCCAGCTCCAGCGTCTCCTCCATCGTGATCACGTGCTCCGGGACCGACACCGAGGGCTTGCACAAAGTCGCCATGAACCGTCCCTGCTTTCGCTCTCCGGGGGCCTTCGCCCACCGGCCAGAAGGTGGGTTCACCTCTGTGGGTGCTACACCCACCGTCACCCGGGAGGACGGCGATCTCGCGCTGGGTTACTCCGAATCGGGGACCCGGGGGTCAGGCGCGCAGGGCGATTCATACCGCCGGACGAGGGAAAACGCGGGTACGGCTGTTACGTGGGGGAGTGCTGTGACCAGGGCGGCTTTGGTGCGCAGAGGTACGCGGCCGGGGCGAGGGGTACGGCGGCGACGCCGGGCGCGGGCACGGCCGTCAGGGCGCCCCGCTGCTGTGGGCGATGCAGGCCACGTCGATGCGGTCGGCCAGCTTCGCCAGTTCGATGGTCAGCGCGGCGACCGTGTCCTCGTCCAGCCCCTGCTCCCCGGCCTCGACAAGATGCAGCCACCGCGCGCCCACGGTCCGCAACAACTTACTCACGTCCACCGCGGCCACCTGCAAGGTCCCGCGGTCGTCGACGATCAGAGGCAGGGTCACTTCGCGGTTCACAAACGGGATGGTAGCCGCGCGGCGCTCACGCACCCTGCCAAACCGTGGTGATGTTGCAGAACTCCCGGATTCCGTGCCCGGACAGCTCACGTCCGTACCCCGACCGCTTCACACCGCCGAACGGGAACGCCGGGTGGGAGGCGGTCATCCCGTTGACGTACACGGCGCCGGCCTCCAGGTCCCGCGCGAACCGCTCCACCTCGTTCTCGTCCCGCGTCCACACGTTCGAACTCAGCCCGAAGGACGAGTCGTTGGCGATCAGCACCGCCTCGTCCAGGTCGCCCGCCCGGTACAGGGTGGCGACCGGACCGAACGCCTCCTCGCGGTGGATGCGCATCTCCCGGGTGATGCCGGCGAGGACGGTCGGCGGGTAGTACCAGCCGGGCCCGTCCGGCCGCTGTCCGCCGCACAGCACCTCGGCCCCGCTGCGCCGGGCGTCGTCGACCAGCTCCTCCAGGTCGTTCCTGCCCTGCTCGCTGGCGAGCGGCCCGATCTCGGTGTCCTCCGCCAGCGGGTCGCCGATCCTGAGGGCCTTCATGCCCGCGACGAACTTCTCGGCGAACGCGTCGTACACGTCGGTGTGCACGATGAACCGCTTGGCGGCGATGCAGGACTGCCCGTTGTTCTGCACCCGCGCGGTGACCGCGACCTCGGCCGCGCGGTCCAGGTCGGCGGAGGGCATGACGACGTAGGGGTCGCTGCCGCCCAGCTCCAGCACCGTCTTCTTGATCATCTCGCCGGCGGTGGAGGCTACCGCCCGGCCCGCGGGCTCGCTGCCGGTCAGGGTGGCCGCCTTCACCCGCTCGTCGCGCAGGATGTCGTCCACCGCGGCCGAGCCGATCAGCAGCGTCTGGAAGCAGCCCGCGGGGAAGCCCGCCCGGTGGAACAAGTCCTCCAGGTACAGCGCCGTCTGCGGGACGTTGGAGGCGTGCTTGAGCAGGCCCACGTTGCCCGCCATGAGCGCGGGCGCCGCGAACCGGACGACCTGCCACAGGGGGAAGTTCCAGGGCATCACCGCGAGCACCGGGCCGAGCGGCCGGTAGCGGACCCGGACCCGGGAGGCACCGGAGTCCGTCACGTCCGACTCGGCGGGTTCCTCGTCGGCCAGCAGCCCCTCGGCGCGTTCCGCGTACCAGCGCATCGCCTTGGCGCACTTCGCGGCCTCCGCGCGGGCCTGCTTGACCGGCTTGCCCATCTCGGTGGTCATGATCCGGCCGATCTCCTGCTGGTCCTCGTCCAGCAGGTCGGCGGCCTTGTTCAGCAGTCGGGCGCGATCGGCGAAGGAGGTCGTCCGGTACGTGCGGAAGGTGGCCTCGGCGAGTTCGAGCCGGCGTTCCAGCTCGTCCTCGTCCATGGGCTCGTACATCTTGAGCGTCTCGCCGTTCGCCGGGTTCACCGTCGCGATGGGCATGGCTGACCTCCCTGGGAGCGGGCTTGTCTCGACCTTCGCGCGCGGCCCCGCAAGTCGCAACGCGACAGGCCCCCCGGCGTCTTCCTCCGGTCGCCGCGGGGGGCGGCTCCTAGCCCGAGTGCTCCGCCAGCCGGTCGAGAAACGCGGCCTGCGCCGTGACGATCACCTCACGGGCCCGGTCCAGGCCGAACCACGCCACCCGGTCCAGCTCCGGGAACTCCTGCGTCCGCCCCGACCGCGGCGGCCACTCCATCGTGAAGGTCCCCGGGGTGATCGCCCGCGGGTCGAGGTCCGCCGCCACCGCCCACGCCGTGACGATCTTGCCGTTGCGCTGCACGACCTCGCCCAGCGGTACGGCCTCACCGTCGGGCGGCGCCACCCCCAGCTCCTCCCGGAACTCCCGCCGGGCCGCCTCCCAGGCCGGCTCCGCCGGGTCGTACTCGCCCTTCGGCACGGTCCAGGCGCCCGCGTCCTTCTTCGCCCAGAGCGGTCCTCCCATATGGCCCAGCAATACCTCCAGTCCCTGGTCGGTGTGCCGGAACAGCAGCAGTCCCGCGCTGCGCTTCGTCGTCCGCACCGTCACGGCGTGACCTCCGGGTGGGCTGCCAGCAGGTCCTGAACGGTATCGGCCTCCTCGGGACGCTTGTCCTCGCGGTAGCGGACCACGCGGGCGAAGCGGAGGGTGACACCGGCCGGGTAGCGGGTGGAGCGCTGGAGGCCGTCGTAGGCGATCTCCACGACGAGTTCGGGGCGGACCCGGACCACCCAGCCGTCGTCCTCGACCGCCAGTTCCCGCAGCCGCTCGGTCTGCCAGGCGAGCATCGCGTCGGTCATGCCCTTGAAGGTCTTGCCGAGCATGGCGAAGCCGCCGTCCGGGTTGCGGGCGCCCAGGTGGAGATTGGAGAGCTTGCCGGTGCGCCGGCCATGGCCCCACTCGGCGGCCAGCACCACCAGGTCGAGGGTGTGCACGGGTTTCACCTTCAGCCAGGCGGCGCCGCGCCGCCCCGCGCTGTAGGGCGCGTCGAGCGCCTTGACCACCACGCCCTCGTGACCGCGGGCCAGGGTCTCGGCGAGGAACCGTTCCGCCTCCGGGATGTCCGGGGGGCCCGACGCCACCGTGCGCCGGACCCGCATCGGCTCGGGCACCAGCCGGGCCAGCTCCGCGTGCCGCTCGGCGAAGGGCAGGTCGAGCAGGTCGCGGCCGTCGACCGAGAGGGCGTCGAAGAAGACGGGGGAGACCGGGGTCTCCTCGGCGGCCCTCGCGACGTCCGTGCGCGAGCCGACCCGGCCCGCCGTCTCCTGGAAGGACCGGGGCCGGCCCGCCGCGTCGAAGGAGATCACCTCGCCGTCCAGGATGAACCGCTCACCCCGCAGCTCCAGCGCCGCGGCCGTCACTTCGGGCAGCCGGTCGGTGATGTCGTCCAGGGTGCGGGTGTGGATCCGGACCGTGTCACCGTCCCGGTGCACCTGGACCCGGATGCCGTCCAGCTTCTCTTCCACCGCGCACGCGCCCAGCTTCTCCACCGCCTCGGCGACCGAGGAGGCGCTGTGCGCCAGCATCGGCAGCACCGGCCGGCCGACCGTGAGCCGGAAGCGGTCGAGCGATGCGGGCCCCTCGCCGAGCAGGGCCTGCGCCACCGTCTGCAACGACCCCGCCAGCATCACGGCCCGCCGCACGTCCGCCGGGTCCGCGCCGGTCGCCCCGGCCAGCCCCTCCACCGCGACCGCGTCCAGCGCGCCCTGCCGGACCTCCCCGGTGAGCAGGCCCCGCAGGAAGCGCTGCTCCTCCTCGGTGGCCGCGCCCATCAGCTCCCCGACGATCCGGGTCCGCTCCGCCTGGGAGCCGGGTCCGGACACCTTGCCCAGTTCGGTGAGCCGGGCGTCGACCTCCCGCACGGTGAGGGAGGGTTCGGCGGCGGGCGGGACCGGGCGGCTCAGCACCTTCCAGCCGACACCGAGCCGGCCCTGCGGCAGCCGGCCGGCGAGGTAGGGGATGACGATCGGCACGTCGTCCGCCTCCGCGTCCCGGAACAGCTCCGCGAGCAGCGCGATCTTCCGGGACCGCGCCGCGGTCGCGGCGACCTCCCGGGACACCTGGGCGAGCCGGGTCAGCAGCATGCCGCCATGGTGCCTCAGCGCCGCGCCGGGTGCGCGGTTCCGTTCCGAGCGGGTGCGTCGTGATCCGCGGGCGCGCGGCGGCAGCCGCACCCCGGACACGGTCCCGCGCCCCTCACAGGGCGCCGGCGTCCAGGTCGGCCATCAGCAGTTCCGCGTTGATCGCCGCCCCCGCGCGGTACCCCCGGCTCGCCGCGTTGACCACCTGTTCCGCGAAGCCGCTCGCGTTGCCGGCCGCCCACAGGCCGGGCACGGTCGTCAGGCCCCGTTCGTCGATCACCGGGTAGCTGCCGAACGGGGTCTCGCGCAGCTCGGCGCCCAGCCTGATCAGCAGCTCGTTGTTCGGCACGGCGCGCGGGGCGGCGTACAGGACCTCGCGGCCGTGGACGGTGCCGTCCTCCAGCCGGACGCCGGTGAGGCGGTCGTCGGCGGTCACGAGTTCCACCACCGCGCCGGGGACGACGGCGACCCCGGCCGTGGCCAGCCGGCGCAGGTCCTGGTCCGTCAGCTCCGACTCGGCCACCTCGTGCAGGAAGAGCCGTACGTCCTTCGTCCACTGGGTGACCATCAGCGCCTGGTGCACGCTGAGCGGTGAGGTGGCGAGGACGCCGGTCGGCTTGTCGCGCACCTCCCAGCCGTGGCAGTACGGGCAGTGGACCACGTCCCGGCCGAACCGCTCGGCGAGCCCGGGGACCGGCGGCAGCTCGTCCTTCAGGCCGGTCGCGATCACGAGCTGCCGGGCCCGTACGGTCCGGCCGCCGCCGAGGACGGCGGTGAAGTCCCCCTCCCGGGTCACGTCCACCACCCGGTCCCGGACCAGCTCCACCCCGTACCGGGCGATCTCCTCACGTCCGACGGCCAGGAACTCGGCCGGGGACATGCCGTCCCTGGACAGGTACCCCTGCATGTGCGCGGACGGCGCGTTGCGCGGCTCGCCCGCGTCGACGACCAGCGTGCGGCGCCGGGACCGGCCCAGCACCAGGGCGGCGGACAGGCCGGCGGCTCCGCCGCCGACGATGACGACTTCGTACCTGTTGTTGTCGGTCATGAGGCGACGGTCGCCCGACGGCTGCGGTATTGACAAACACATTTGCCGTTCCTGCAATTGTGGCCATGAGCACAGACGACGTACTGGCGGAGGTGGGCCCCAGGCTGCGCCGCATCCGCAAGGAGCGGGAGGTGACCCTGGCCGCGCTGTCCGCGGCCACCGGCATCTCCGTGAGCACGCTCTCCCGGCTGGAGTCCGGCCTGCGCAAGCCCAGCCTCGAACTGCTGCTGCCGATCGCCCAGGCCCACCAGGTGCCGCTGGACGAGCTGGTCGGAGCACCGCCGGTGGGAGACCCGCGGGTGCGGTCCAAGCCCATCGTCCGGGGCGGGCGCACCCACTGGCCGCTGACCCGCCAGCCCGGCGGCCTCCAGGCCTTCAAGGTGCTCGAACCCCAGCGCAGACAGGAGCCCGACCCGCGGACCCACGAGGGCTACGAGTGGCTCTACGTCCTCTCGGGCCGGCTCCGCCTGGTCCTCGGCGAGCACGACGTCGTGCTGTCGGCGGGCGAGGCGGCCGAGTTCGACACGCGGGTGCCGCACTGGTTCGGGTCGACGGGGGAGGGGCCGGTGGAGTTCCTGAGCCTGTTCGGGCCGCAGGGGGAGCGGATGCACGTACGGGCACGGCCCGCCCGCACGTGACCTACGCGACTGTTCCCTGATCGGCAAGCGACCGCTTAGTATGCCGTCGGACCCGGTCAGACGAAGCAGTCCCGTGGAGGCCCCGCATGCAGGCATGGCAAGTGCACGAGAACGGCGAGCCGAGCGAGGTGATGCGCCTGACGGACGTCGAGCGGCCCACGCCCGCCGACGGCCAGGTCCTGCTCAGGGTGCGCGCCGCCAACGTCAATTTCCCGGACGCGCTGCTGTGCCGCGGCCAGTACCAGGTGCGTCCGCAGCTGCCCTTCACACCCGGCGTGGAGATCTGCGGCGAGACCGAGGACGGCCGCCGGGTGATCGCCAACCCCGCGCTGCCCCACGGCGGCTTCGCCGAGTACGCCCTCGCCGACGCCCGCGCCCTGCTCCCCGCACCCGAGTCGCTGGACGACGCCGAGGCCGCCGCCCTGCACATCGGCTACCAGACCGGCTGGTTCGGCCTGCACCGCCGCGCCCGCCTGGAGGCCGGGGAGACCCTGCTGGTGCACGCCGCCGCCGGGGGCGTGGGCAGCGCCGCCGTGCAGCTGGGCAAGGCGGCCGGTGCCACGGTGATCGGTGTCGTGGGCGGCGCGGACAAGGCCGCCGTCGCCCGGGAGCTGGGCTGCGACGTGGTCGTCGACCGGCGCTCCGAGGACGTCGTCGCCGCCGTGAAGGAGGCCACCGGCGGCCGGGGCGCCGACGTCGTCTACGACCCCGTCGGCGGCGAGGCCTACGCCCAGTCCGCCAAACTGGTCGCCTTCGAGGGCCGGATCGTCGTCGTCGGATTCGCCAGCGGCGCCATCCCGAGCCCCGCCCTCAACCACGCCCTGGTGAAGAACTACTCGATCGTCGGCCTGCACTGGGGCCTGTACAACACCAAGAACCCGAAGCTGGTCCAGCGCTGCCACGAGGAACTGACCGAGCTGGCCGCCCGGGGCGCGATCAAGCCGCTCGTCAGCGAGCGGGTGCCGCTCGCCGAGGCGGCCGGTGCCGTGCAGCGGGTCGCCGACGGCGTGACCACGGGCCGGATCGCCGTCGTGCTGGAGAACGGAGCCGTCGCATGACCGACGCCGGAGAACTGCGCCGCCGCACCCGGGAGTTGCTCGCGCAGCACCCGCCCGCGAGCACCGACCGCCTGGACTTCCTCCGGGCCCGCTTCGACGCCGGCCTCGCCTGGGTGCACTACCCGGAAGGCCTCGGCGGGCTGGGCGCCCCGCGCACCCTCCAGGGCGTCGTGGACGCCGAGCTGGCGGCGGCCGGCGCCCCCGACAACGACCCCCGGCGCATCGGCATCGGCCTCGGCATGGCCGCACCGACGATCCTGAAGTACGGCACCGAGGAGCAGAAGCGGCGCTACCTGCGCCCCCTGTGGACCGGCGAGGAGGTCTGGTGCCAGCTGTTCAGCGAGCCCGGCGCCGGCTCCGACCTGGCCGCGCTCGGCACCCGGGCGGTCCGCGAGGACGGGGACTGGGTGGTCAACGGGCAGAAGGTGTGGACATCGAGCGCGCACGTCGCCCGCTGGGCCATCCTCATCGCCCGCACGGACCCGGACGTGCCCAAGCACCGGGGCATCACCTACTTCATCTGCGACATGACCGATCCGGGCGTCGAGGTCAGGCCGCTGCGCCAGATCACCGGCGAGGCCGAGTTCAACGAGGTCTTCCTCACCGGCGTCCGCATCCCCGACGACCGCCGCCTCGGCGAGATCGGCGACGGCTGGCGGGTCGCCCAGACCACGCTGAACAACGAACGCGTCGCCATCGGCGGCATGGCCCTGCCCCGCGAGGGCGGCATGATCGGCCCGGTCGCGAAGACCTGGCGCGAACGCCCCGAACTGCGCACCCACGACCTGCACCAGCGCCTGCTGAGGCTGTGGGTCGAGGCCGAGGTCGCCCGGTTCACCGGTGAACGCCTGCGCCAGCAGCTCGTCGCCGGCCAGCCCGGCCCCGAGGGCTCCGGCATGAAACTCGCCTTCGCCCGCCTCAACCAGGAGATCAGCGGCCTGGAGGTCGAACTCCGCGGCGAAGAGGGCCTGCTGTACGACGACTGGACCATGCGCCGCCCGGAGCTGGTGGACTTCACGGGCCGGGACGCCGGCTACCGCTATCTGCGCTCCAAGGGCAACAGCATCGAGGGCGGGACCAGCGAGGTCCTGCTGAACATCGTCGCCGAGCGCGTCCTGGGCCTGCCCGCCGAGCCGCGCACCGACAAGGACGTCGCCTGGAAGGACCTCGCCCGATGACCGACCTGCTGTACTCCGAGGAGGAAGAGGCGCTGCGGGCCGCCGTCCGCGACCTGCTCGCGGACCACTGCGCACCGGCCGACGTGATCGCCCGCGCCGAGTCGGACGCCCCGCACGACCGCGCCCTGTGGAAGCTGCTCGCCGACGGCATGGGCCTGGCCGGCCTCCTGGTGCCCGAGGAGCGGGGCGGCCAGGGCGCCTCCGCGCGGGAAGCCGCCGTCGTGCTGGAGGAGCTGGGGCGCGCGGTGGCCCCCGTGCCCTACCTCACCAGCGCGGTCGTGGCCACCGAGGCCCTGCTCGCCTGCGACGACGCCGAGCTGCTGGGGCAGCTGGCCTCCGGGCGCACGATCGGCGCCCTCGCGGTCGGCCTGCACACGGCGCCGGGCGCCGACGCCGCGGCCGTCCACGTGGAGAACGGCACCCTGCACGGTGAGCTGACGGGCATCGCGGACGCGTCCGCCGCCGACGTCCTGCTCGTCCCGGGCGACGACGGCGGCCTGTACGCCGTCGCCGCCGACGCCGTCGCCGTCACCCCGCAGGCCTCCCTGGACCTGACCCGCCCCCTGGCGAGCGTGCGGCTGGAGGGTGCGCCCGGCCGCCGGGTCGGCGCGGCCGGACCCGCCGTACGCCGTGCCCTGCGCGCCGCCGCCGGACTGCTCGTCTCCGAGCAGCTCGGCGTCGCCGACTGGGCGTTGACGGAGACCGTCCGGTACCTGAAGGAGCGCAAGCAGTTCAACCGGCCGGTCGGCGGCTTCCAGGCGCTCAAGCACCGGCTCGCCCAGCTCTGGCTGGAGTCCGTGCACCTGCGGGCCGCCGCCCGTGCCGCCGCCGACGCGCTCGCCACCGGCGAGGACGTGGAGGTCTCGGTCGCCGTCGCGCAGGCCTACGCGGCGCCCGCCGCCGTCCATGTCACCGAGGAGGCGCTGCAGCTCCACGGCGGCATCGGGATGACCTGGGAGCACCCGGTCCACCTGTACCTGAAGCGGGCCAAGGCGGACTCGATCGCGTACGGCACGGCAGGCGCCCACCGGGAGGCGCTGGCCGCGCTGGTCGACCTCCCGGCACCCCTCCAGACGCCCTGACACGCCCACGGTGAAGCCCGCCCCACCCGGGGCGGGCTTTTCCGCGTGCGCACACCGGTGAAGTGAACAGAGCGCCAACTCCCCGCGAGGAAGGGACCCTTCGGTGGCGAGTGCACGCATACTCTCCCCGGTCCCCATCACCCCAGGGAGGCAGTGCATGGCCCTCACCACCCGTCGCAGAGCCCTCACCACCCTCGGCGCCGCCCTCGCGGGCACGTTCGTCCTGCCCGCGAGCCACGCGCTGGCCGGTGAGCGGACGCGTCATCCGCGCCCGTTGCGGCACGCCCACGCCCACAACGACTACGAGCACCCGCGGCCCCTGTTCGACGCCCTCGACCACCGCTTCGGCAGCGTCGAAGCCGACATCTTCCTCGTCGGCGACCAGCTCCTCATCGGTCACGAGGCATCCGACCTCGACCCGTCCCGCACCCTCGAGTCCCTCTACCTGGAACCGCTCGCCGCCCGCGTCAAGGCCAACCACGGCCAGGTGTACCGGGGTTCGCGCCGGCCGCTCCAGCTGCTCATCGACATCAAGACCGAGGGCTCCGCCACGTACCTCGAACTGGACCGCCACCTGCGCCGTTACCCGCGCCTGTTCACCCGGTACGCGCACGGCCGCGTCCACCCCGGCCCGGTCACCGCGGTCGTCTCCGGTGACCGGGCGGCCCGTACCCCGATGGAGGCGCAGACCGAGCGCCGCGCCTTCTACGACGGCCGGCTCGCCGACCTGGGGGGCCCCGCGCCTGCCTCCTTCATCTCGCTGATCAGCGACAACTGGACGCAGAACTTCACCTGGACGGGCGTCGGGGCGTTCCCGGAGGCCGAGCGGGACAAGCTGCGGAGCATCACCGGCGCCGCCCACGCGCGCGGGCAGCAGGTCCGGTTCTGGGCCACCCCCGACGCCGCGGGCCCCGCCCGGGACGCGGTGTGGACGGAACTGCTCGCCGCCGGGGTCGACTACCTCAACACCGACGACCTCGCCGGCCTGGAGGCCTTCCTCGACGCCCACCCCTCCGCGTAAGACCACACGATCGGAGGACACGTCAGCAGCCCGGACGAACCCTCCGCTACGCCACACTTGCGGCCGAACGCCGCACACGGGGCGTGGCGGAGGAGGGTTCCCGATGGTCATTTCCATCTCTGTGGTGCTGCTGCTTCTGGTCCTGGCCGTGATCTTCATTCGCAACTGCTCACTGAAGATCTCGCACGCCCTGGTCTGCCTGCTGCTCGGCTTCTACCTGGCCTGCACCAGCATGGCGCCCACCATCCAGAGCGGGCTCACCGCGACCGCCGAGCTGGTGGGCAGCCTGCGGCCCTGACCGGCCGGCCTCAGGCGGCGGAGAAGACGCCGATGCCGTTGGGCACCGGACGCTCGGCACCGCCGCTCGGGTGGTTGCGCACCGTCACGCCGGCGTCGTCCGCGTCACGCGCGACCAGCTCCGTCGAGCCGCCCCCGTCGAGGTTGAAGGCGGCGGTGGCCCCCAGCGCGCGCATGGTCTGCGCCTCCTCGGCCACGGTCAGCCCGCCGCGGTAGTGCGCCGAGCCGTCCAGCGCCAGCAGCAGCATCTGCCGGCCGCCGCCCTTGTATCCGACGGCCGTCCGTACCGCCGAGGTGCTGTCGTCCAGGCCGGACAGCGGGCTGCCGTCGCGCAGGATCGGGAAGCCGCCGATCGCGAACGCGTACGGCACCCCGGACGAGGACGCCACCAGGGTGTGCGTCACGTCCACCGGGTCGCCGACCGACAGCTTGCGCAGCTGCCGCGCGCCCTCCTCGCGCCCCACCAGGACCGTGGTGTCCGCGGGGATCGAGCCGCCGCCCGGGGCTTCGGAGGCGGAGACCACCTTGCCCCCGCGCACCTTCACCTCGTACGTGTCCTCGCTGCACGGCGCCGCGCGGGCGGTGTCCGTGCCGCACACCGCCCGCACCCGGGAGGCGCTGCCCCAGCGCGAGGTGAAGGCGCCGACCGAATCCACCGGCAGCGCGTACTGGTTGAGGCCCTTCAGCGGCAGCTGCCCCTCCGGTGTGCCGACCGAGCCGGAGAGGGAGAGGCGGTCCAGGCGGGCCCGCCGGTCGGTGCCCACGCCGAACACGTCCCGGGTGGTGGTGCCCGGGGGCAGCGCGGGCCCGAACCGCTGGCCCTTCGGCACCGCGGCCTTGAGCACCCGCCCGTCGGCCACGGCCGGTCCGACGGGCGCGCCCGTGGCCTCCACGCCCGGGTGCTGGGTCTCGGTGATGTTGAAGAAGTCGCCGTTCACCCCGGCGACCGCACCGGCCGAGTCCGCCAGCCGGGAGACGGTCGCGCGGGCCGCCACCGCCCCCGGGTACAGCAGGTCGACGTGGACGTGCGGGTCGGCCAGGTCCACCGTGACCAGATGCGCGCGGGCCGTCCCCGCCGCCCCGTCGATGTCGAACTGCCGGTACGTGACGCCCGGCGCGAGCCGTCTGCCCACCGGCGCGGCGCCGGCCGGTGCCGCCTCCGCCAGGGCAGCGCCGGCCAGCACACCGAACGCCGTGACAACCGTGAGAACCGCTCTGCCCGCTGCCGAACGCCCGCGAGGTCCCGCCACCGTGCCCCCTGATGTCTCGTCAACTGTCCTCGGTTTCAGGGGCAGTGGACCAGACCCGGACGACCGGCGGGCCGACTAGGCGTCGACGACGCGAGAACGGGTGAGAAAACGCACCCCCTCGGGTGCCTCCAGGGAGAAACCGCTGCCTCGTCCCGGCACGACGTCCACGATCAGCCGGGTGTGGCTCCAGGCCTGGTACTGGCTGCGCGACATCCAGAACGTGACGGGCTCCGGCACGCCGTCCACCGTCAGCTCGGCCAGCAGCACGTCCGAGCCGCCGGTGCGGAACTCGCCGTCCGGGTAGCACATCGGGGCGCTGCCGTCACAGCAGCCGCCGGACTGGTGGAACATCAGCGGGCCGTGCTCGGCGCGCAGACGGCGGACCAGCTCCGCGGCCTGCGGGGTCAGCGCGACGCGCGCGATCTCCTCTTCCATGTCACCGTCCTGCACAGCGGGGGCGTCGGATCGTCGGCTCCAGTCTCACGGATGGCCACGAACCCGTCCAGAACGCCTCGTTGCCCTGGTAGCCCCGACCCGCCCGCTCCCGTCGCGCGCTGGGACAATGGGGGCATGCACCCTCTCTTCCCGAGCCCGCCCGAGCCGCGCTTCGTCCCCGCCGGCGAACACCCGCTGTGGGACGCGGCGCTGGTGGCGGTCAACCGGGACCTCGCGGCCACCCTGCCCGGGCAGACCCCGCTGCGCCTCATCGCGTACCCGGCGGACGAGCACGAGGACGAACAGCTCTACGTCGCGCTGGCCGACGGCAACGCGCACGGCAACTCCCTGTGCCCGGCCGGCTCCGCCGACTGGGCGCTGCGGTACGTCGCCGAGGCCGCCCAGGACACGATCACGGGGTGCCTGTGGCAGGCGTGGCCGGTCTGCACGGTCCACGGCCTCGGGATGCACCTGGGGGAGGAGCCCGGTCGTCCCGTCTGGCGCTGCGCCGGCGGCGGCCGGCCGGGCGATCCGGCCCACGTACGCGCGGCGGTGGGGGAACTGGACACGGTGCACCGCCCGCACCGGCCGAACAGGAAGCGCCGCGAGGAGGGCGGGCGGCGGGAGGGGCCGGGAGGACGGTAGGGGGCGGGGCGGCCGGAGCGCGGGAGGAGCGGGCGGCCCTGGAGCTGTCCCAGGGCATCCGGTGCCGTCCCGTTCCCGTGGGGCCGGTGCGGACATCCGGCGGGTGAGCCGGGGCGCGTTCAGCGGGGGGAGTCGCGCCGGTCCCGGCGGGCGCGGAGGGCCTCGGGCACCAGTGGAAGCAGCGACAGGACGACGACCACGGCGACCAGCGGCAGCAGATAGTCGTCGATGTGCGGCACGGACGCCCCCAGGGTGTACCCGGCGAGCACCAGTGCCTGCGACCACAGCACACCGCCCACCGTCTGCCAGAGGGTGAAGGTCCGCACCGGCACCCCCAGGGCCCCCGCCACCGGGTGCAGGACGGTCCGCAGCAGCGGCACGAACCGGCCGATCACCAGCGCCTTGCCGTAGCCGTACCGCGCCAGCAGCCGTTCCGCCCGCGCCGCCGCGCCCTTCACGCGCCCGCTGTTCGTGCGCGCGAGCAGCGCCCGGCCGCCGTGCCGCCCGATCAGGTATCCCACCTGGCCGCCCGCCACCGCCCCGATCGCCGCGCACGCGAGGACCTGCCACAGTGCCAGCCGCGGCGGCTGCTGCGCGCTGCCCGCGCACAGCACACCGGCCGGGAACAGCAGCGTGTCACCGGGCAGGAAGAAGCCGACGACCAGCAGACCCGACTCGGCGAAGACCACGGCCAGGACGCCCAGCGCGCCGAAGGCGGCCAGCACCGAGGCGCTGTCCATCGGGTTGACGGCGATCAACGGCCACGCCTCCCGGCTTCCTCGGGGACCTTGTCGCTCCCCAGCATCACCTGTCCGGCGCACGAGTGCGCGCCGGTCGCGGGGAACAGCCGTACGAGACCAGCTATCGCGATATGTCGCCGAGCTGTCGTGGTGTGCGATTGAACAGATCGACAGGAATCCCGGCACGCCCCTAACGTCGGGCCCACATGCCGTACGCCCATGAAGGAAGGCACCTTGTCTGGACTCGAGAGCGTCGGTTCCACCAAAGTCGCGCTGGTCACCGGAGCGGCCCGCGGAATCGGCCGGCAGATCGCCATCACCTTGGCCAAGCACGGCTACAGCCTGGGCCTCGTGGACAAGCTGCCGGCCGAGCTTTCGGTCACCGCGGAACACATCGAGAGAATGGGTGGCGAGGTCGTCACGGTCACCGGTGACGTGACGAATCCGGAGAACGTCGACCACTGCTGCGACGCCGTGGAGAAGCGCTTCGACGGCATCGACGTCCTCGTCAACAACGCCGGGTACGCCGGACGGTTCGGCCGCTTCGCCGAGACGGACCCGGACGACTGGTGGGAGGTCATGACCACCAACGTGCGGGGGCCCATGCTGTTCTGCCGCCGGCTCGTGCCGTCCATGCTCGACCGGGGACACGGATACGTGATCAACATCAACACCCGGGTGGCGGTCCGGGACGACGGGCCCCCCACCTTCAGCGCGCTGGCCGCGTCCAAGGCGGCGCTGGCGCGCTTCACCGGCGCCCTCGCGCACGAGACCGCCGGCCGCGGTGTCGTGGTGCTCGACGTCAACCCCGGGATGGTGCGCACCGCGATGACCGAGCAGCGACCGGACTACGACCGGATACCGGACTCGGCGTTCCTGCCGGTGACGGTGTCCGCGAAGAAGATCGCCGCACTGGTGTCCGGTCGGTACGACATGCTGCACGGGCGGTTCGTCCACGCCCGCGACGACCTGGACGAGCTGGCCGAGCAGGTGACCCGTGACCCTCGGGCCCGCGTCCTGTGCATCGGCACCACGGGCCCCGGCGATCCGGTCGGATGACGGCGGGAGCGGCCTGCCGCGATTCCTCTTCCTTCCACGACCCTGCTGTTTTTCCTGCCCGGGAGACCCGATGGACGAAAAGCTGATCGGCCAGGCGATGCGTCAGCTCCAGATCTACGCCGCCATGGTCTATTTCGCTCCGGAATACGACGAGGAGCTCGGCGCGGCGGGACTGGAACCCGGTGTGATGTGCTACTTCGGGGGCCGGGCGGCGCCGATGGGCGCGGTGGCCGCCTCCGTGGTCCACGCGGCGTTCTACAACTTCAACCCGGAGCGGGTCCGTGAGAACGTTCCGCGCACCTGGGAGCTTTCCAGCCCGGCCAAGCTGGTGGAGGCCCGGCTCGTGGCCGTGGACCGCGCGCTGCGGCGGATGCTGGGCCCCGACGTGCTCGCTTCGCCCCCCGTCGCCGAGGCCGCCGAGCTGGCGCGCCGCGCCGCGCTGAGCGCCGACTGCGAGGGGCGTCCGCTGGCCGCCGCCCACCAGGAGCAGGACTGGCCGCGGGAACCGCATCTGGTGCTGTGGCAGGGCCTGGCCATCCTGCGCGAACACCGTGGGGACGGGCACATCGCCGCCCTGGTCGACGCGGAGCTGGGCGGGCTGCAGTCTATGGTCAGCCACTCCGCGACCCACGCCGGCTTCCTGCCGTCGTTCGCGCAGTCCCACCGCGGCTGGTCGCGGGAGCAGTGGGACGCCGCCGTCGAGGAGCTGCGCCTGCGCGGTGTCGTGGACGCGGCCGGTGACATCACCGAGCAGGGGGCCGAACTGCGGGCCCGTATCGAGGCGGACACCGATCGGCTGGCCGTCCCGCCGTGGCGGGCGCTGGGCGAGGAGGGCGCGCAGCGGCTCACCGAGGTCGGCGGAGAGTTGTCCAAGGCGTTGGTGGCGGCGGGGTGTCTGCCGTCCGAAGGGGTCTTCTTCCGGCGCTGACCGCCCGGCCGGCCGGGGCGCGGAACGCGAGTTCGCCGTGGCGGCAGCCGCGGCGCCACGGCGAACTCGGTGACACTAGGTCAGTCGTCGGAGGCGAACCTGATCACCTCGAAGGGGGTGGCGATCTTGCAGCCGAACAGGGTGCCCGCGCGCCGGCCGAGGGACTCCAGGAACTCCTCCGGATCGAAGTCGGGCCGGCCGAGGCCCTTGATGTAGGCCTCGTGGGCCCGCAGCGAGGCCACGCCTCGCGGGAACGTCTCGGTGACGTCGACCCCGTGAGCGGCCAGCGGGGAGTGGGCGACCCAGACCTGCCGTACGCCGCCCCACGGCTCCAGACCCTCGTCGAGCAGATCGGTGAAGACCCATCGGTTGGCGGCGTCCCGGATCCCGTCCAGGATCGCCCGCCCGGTGGCGATGTGGTCGGAGTGATTGAGCGGGGCGTGCTCCCGGCCCAGTTCCTCGGCGTTCCAGGTGTCACGGAGATTGTTGGTGATCACGATCTCGGGGCGCCGGAGCCGGATCTGCCGTGCGATGGCCCGCCGCAACGGCAATCCGTACTCCAGGACACCGTCCGGGAACCCCAGGAAATCCACCGTGCCGACCCCGGCGATCGCGGCCGACGCGCGCTGCTCGGCCTCCCGCACGGCCCGCGCCCGCTCCGGCGGCATTCCGTCGATGCCGGCCTCCCCACTGGTCACCAGGCAGTAGGACAGCGTCTTTCCCTGCGCCGTCCAGCGGGCTATCGCGGAGGCGGATCCGTATTCGAGGTCGTCCGGGTGTGCGACGACCGCCAGGCCTGTCTCCCAGTTCTCGGTCAAGGGTGCGAGCCTGTTCGCGGGCTGCGTCACGATTCTCGTCCTTTCGTCTCTGGTTCCGGCCAGGAGGCCCTGGACTGGTCACGCAGGCTCTCGGAGAGGGCGTGCCATCCCTCCGCGTAGGCCTTTGCGAGATCGGCGATGCGTTCACGGCAGTGCGGCGGTGCCTGGCTGAGCAGGGCGGCGCACTGCTCGTGGCCCAGCGCGTGGGCGTGCAGCCACCGCAGCAGCTCGCGTCCCGCCTCGGAGGACCTCAGGGCGGGATCCCTCCGGAGCGTCCGCAGCAGGGTCTGCGGATCGTGTGCCGGGCCCTGCCGGGCCGGTGCGCGGCGGCACGCCACGCCGCTCGCACCGCCCGATCCGGCCGGCACCGGGTCCTCCCCGCGCGCGATCCGCCGGCGGACGTCCAGTACGGTCGCCGGCGAGATGCCCACCTCGCCGGCTATGTTCCGCAGCGACCGGTGGGGCTCCAGCGCGAGGAGCCTGGCCGCGAGCCGGCGCCGGGCCGCGCCGTCGACCGGCCGTCCGCGGCCGTCCGCGCCGATCCGGGTGTTCGACCGCGGATGCTCCGCACTCGCACGCCGGAGCCTGGCGACCGTCTTGTCGGACAGGCCGGCGGACGCCGCGAGGGACCGGTCCGACCGGTCGGGGAACATCCTGACCAGCCTGGCTGCCGCCGCCTTGCGCTCGGAGAGGGACAGCGGCAGCCCATGGGCCCGGTTGGCCGTGACCGACAACAGGAACGCTTCCTCCGGGGTGCCGTCGAAGAACCGGGCCCTGATCGTCCGTTCGCCCCGGAGCAGCGCCGCCCGGCTCCGGTGGAGGCCGTCGACGACGGTCATGGAGGACCGGTGGACGATGATCGGCGGCAGCCTCTCGGCGGCGATCTCCGCCAGCGCCCTGGTGTGCTCGACGTCCTCCTCGCGGAATCGGGGAGACCCGCCGAATCTGAGGTCCTGGAGGAGGACTTCCACGGTTCCGGCCGGACCGGACGTCCTCGATGCGTTCTGCACGAGCTGCAAGCGCGCCCCCATGCTACGAATAGAGGTGTACCAGAAGGCGTTTGAGTACCTTGCCGCTGGGACCGGTGGGCAGGGACTCCGCGAACTCGACGCGCCGCGGGTACTTGTAGCCCGCCAGATGCTCCCGGCACCAGGCACCGATGTCGGCGGCCAGCGCCGCGTCCCGGGAGAACCCCGGCCGGGGCACGACGACCGCGCAGACCTCCTCGCCCAGGCGGTCGTCGGGGACACCGATGACGGCGGTCTGGCCGACGGCGGGATGCCGCAGCAGCACCTCCTCGACCTCGCGGGGATAGACGTTGTAGCCGCCCCGGAGCACCACGTCCTTCTTCCGGTCCACCAGCCGCAGCCGACCGTCCGGCTCCAGCACGCCCAGATCACCCGAGCGGAACCAGCCGTCGACGAGGACGGCGGCCGTCGCCTCCGGCCGGCCGAGGTATCCGGACATCACGTTGTGGCCGCGGATCACGACCTCTCCCATCGTGCCCGCGGGCAGCAGCTCGATCCGGCCCTCCAGACCGGCGCGGGCGATGCCCACCTCCACACCGGCGATCGGCGTTCCGACCGTGCCCGGCCGCGTGACCGATCCCGGCTGGTTGTAGGCGACGCACGGGGAGGTCTCGGTCAGCCCGTACCCCTCGTACACCGGGCAGCCGAAAACCTCCTCGACCCTCTTCAGGACGGGCACCGCCAGGGCCGAACCCCCGCTGTACGCCCGCCGCAGCCGCGGCGCCGGCGCACCCTCGCCGACCGCCTCCAGCAGCGCGTGGTACATCGTCGGCACCCCCATGAACACCGTGCAGCCGTGCTCGGCCATCAGCGTCAGCGCCGTGGTCGCGGTGAACCCGGGCATCAGCACCACCGTCGCACCGGCGTGGAACGCCACGCCCATGACACAGGTCTGGCCGAAGGTGTGGGACAGCGGAAGACCGCACAGCAGGACGTCGTCGGGCCGGACGGCGAAGGGGGACACGGCCGTCACCTCGATGTTGGTGACGATGTTGCGATGCGTGAGCATCGCCCCCTTGGGCCGGCCGGTGGTGCCCGACGTGTAGAGGATCGCGGCGATGTCGTCGGGCTCGCCGCCCAGGCGGACCGCGTCGGCGGGCGCCGGCGCGAGGGGGTCCAGCCGTATCCCGTCCGGGTGTCCGGCCCCGAGCGTGCACAGCGTGATGCCCGCGGCGGCCGCCGCCTTCGCGCCCTCGTCCACGGTCGTCTCGGCGCAGATCAGCGCGCGTGCCCCGCTGTCCGCCAGGACGAACTGGATCTCGCCGGCCCGGAGCCGGGTGTTCAGCGGGACCACGGTGGCCCCCGTAGCCAGCGTGCCGTAGTACGCGACCGGGAACCGCGGGCTGTTCGGCAGCAGCAGCGCGACGCGGTCGCCCGGCCCGATGCCGTGCCGGCGCAGCTCGGCGGCACAGGTCCGAGCCCGTTCCCACAGCACCCGGTAGGTGAGGGCGGTGGACTCGAAGACCAGCGCCGGCTCGTCCGGCCGCCGTGCCGCGGTGTCGGCGAGCACGGCGGCCAGGGGTCGTGTCACACCACTGCCTTCGCGGTGGAGGCCGCTCCCCGCCGCATGGAGACGGTGGGGATGTTCAGGTCCAGCCAGATTCCGGCGAGGGCCGACGCGAACTCCTTCACGTCCGTGGTGGTGTGGGTCGCGGACGGGGCGATCCGCAGCAGCTCGTCTCCCGGGCGCACGCTGGGGGCGTTGATGGCCTGCACATAGATCCGGTGCCGGTCGAGCAGGAGCGCGGACGCCCGTTTGCACAGGGCGTCGTCGCCGACCATCGCCGAGACGATGTGCGAATCGGACGACTTGAACGGGATGCCGGCGTCGTCGAGCAGACGGTGCAGCAGCTGGGCGTTCTCGGCGAGCCGCCGCCGCTCCGCCTCGGACCCGCGCAGATGCCGTACGGCGGCGAGCGCCCCCGCCGCCGTGGCCGGCGGCATGGACGTGGTGAAGACGAAGGCGCGCGAGGTGGTCCGGACGTAATCGACGAGCGCCTTCGGCCCGGCGATGTAGCCGCCCACCGTCCCGAGTCCCTTGGCGAGCGTGCCCATGATGACGTCGAACCGGTCGGCGATGCCCTCGCGTGCCGCGATGCCCGCGCCCTGCGGACCGTACATGCCGATCGCGTGCACCTCGTCCAGGAACGTGGTCGCGCCGTGACGCTCCGCCAGATCGGCGATCTCGGCGAGCGGGGCGATGTCACCCGACATCGAGTAGACCGACTCCAGCACGATCAGCTTCGGCGCCTTCGGGTCGGTCTCGGCGAGCAGCCGCGCCAGATGCCCGACGTCGTTGTGGCGGAATATGCGTTTGGTCGCTCCGCTGTGCCGCAGCCCGTCGATGATCGAGGCGTGGTTCAGCTCGTCCGAGAACACGACCGTGTCGTCCGGGGTGCCCGCGAGCACCGTCAAGGCGCCGTCGTTGGCCGCGTACCCGGAGGAGAACAGCAGCGCCGCGTCCTTGCCGTGCCAGTCGGCGAGTTCCCGCTCCAACTCCACATGGCAGTGGTTCGTGCCGCCGATGTTGCGCGAACCGCCCGATCCCGCGCCGTACTTGGCCACCGCGTTGTGCACCGCGGCCAGCACCGCCGGATGCTGTCCCATGCCCAGGTAGTCGTTGCTGCACCACACGCTCACCTCGGTGGTCCCGTCGGGCACCCGGGCCATGGCGCTCGGGAACTGCCCGGCGCACCGGCCGATCTCCAGGAACTCGCGGGTGTGCGTCTGTGCCGGTGTGATGGTGGTCGTGAAGTGTTCCAGATGTGCGGTCATGGTTCTCCACATCGCCTTGAAATCGTCTTGGAGGAGGCCCGCCTGCGGTCAGGCGTGCGAGGCGTGTTCCAGTCGCAGGCGTGGTTTGTCGGGCTTTCCGGCGGCGTTCAGGGGGACTTCGTCGAGGACGAGGACCTGTTCGGGGACGTGCGCCGGGGAGAGGATGTTGCCGAGGTGTCCGCGCACCGCGTCGACACGCACCGAGGCGCCCGGGCGCAGGGTGATCGCCGCGTGCAGGTGCTCCAGGCCGTCCTTGCCCAGGAAGCCGTACACGACCGCCTGCGCGATGCCGGGAAGCGTGAGCATCGCGCGCTCGACCACCGTGGGGTACACCTTGACCCCGTCGATCTTGACCATGTCGGCGACCCGGTCCAGCAGATGCAGATAGCCGCGCTCGTCGCGGTAACCGATGTCGCCGGTGTGGTACCAGCCGTCGCGGAGCACCCGCGCGGTCAGCACCTCGTCCAGGTAGCCGTCCATGACGTGGGGGGAGCGCACCCGCACCTCACCGACCTGCCCGTCGTCGAGCGGGGCGCCCGATTCCAGGTCGCTGATACCGATCTCGACACCGGGGAACGGACGTCCCACCGTCCCCACCAGGTCCGGGTCGGTGTGGTCCGACGGCGCGAGGAAGCTGATCCGGGCGCTCTCGGAGGTGCCGTACTGCTGGAACAGGCTCGGCCCGAACAGCCTCACCGCCTCGGCCAGCCGCGCCGGTGCCGCCGGGCTCCCCGCGTAGTCGAGGCGGCGCAGGCTGCCCAGTCCGGCGGCCTCCGCGTCGGCCAGCCCGCGTTCCTCCAGGCGGTCGAGAAGCCGGTACAGATGGCCCGTCGCCATGAAGGTCCGGGTCACCCCGTGCTCCCGCACCGCGTGGATCCACGGGTCCGGCGCGAACTCCTCCAGCAGCACCAGCCGGCCCCTGTCGATCAGCGCTGCGTCGGCCAGCTGGCCGACCGTCTGACTGAGCGGGGTGCCGATCAGCGCCGTGATCCGCTCGGCCTCCCGGCCGAGGGCGATCGTGCCGTACACCACGCTGTCCCAGGACCGCCGCGACTTCCTGATCCCCTTGGGCCGCCCGGTGCTTCCGCTGGTGAAGGCGATGGCCGCCAGATCCTCCGGCGACCAGGGCACGGGCGCGGCCGGACCCGGGTCGTCGCCGGGCGTGACCTCCACCGCACCGGGCACACCCGGGCCGATCAGCGGTATCCCGGCCAGCCGTGCCAGCCCCGCCGCCCGGTCGGCACTGTCCCGGTCGGCGTACAGCACCGCCGCCCCCGTGCCGCGGAGGATCTCCAGCTGGTCGTCGACCGACAGCATCGCCGTGCTGGAGCCGGGATTGGTCGACCGCAGATGCGCGACCGCCGCCCGCAGCAGATGGGCCGCGTGCCGCACGCCCAGGATCTCCGGGCTGTTCGACGCGGTCAGCACGCCGACGACCGTGCCGTGTCCCACCCCGCAGGAGTGCAGGGCCCGGTAGGTCCCGGTCACCGCGTCGAGGTGCGCCCCGGCGGTGATCCACCGTCCGCGGTAGTGCAGTACCGGTCTTCCCGGTTCCTTCGCGAGCACGGAGAGCAGCTCGGCCACGTATCCGCCCGCCGCCGCCCACCATTCCCCACTGCCGGTCGCCATACTGATCTCTCCCTCCGACCCGGTTCTCTCTCGCTGACGGGGTTCGCTGACAGGGAAGGCCTGCGAGCTGGAACGGCATCGCAGCAGCCGGGACGGGCGCCGCGGGGCAGGCCCCTGGGGGCCGGACGGACCGGGTTTCCCCGCCGGCCGGCTCCCGGCCGCCCACGCGCTCGCCGCCCGGTCGGTCCGCTGTCAGCCGCCCACGAACTCCGCGCGCACCAGCCAGCTGCGCGAGGGCCCCTTGCGGTCCCGGGGCTGCACCTGGAACGGCCAGTCCTCGTGCGCGGTGCTCGGCTCGCCGGGTTCCCTCACCTCGCGCGCCTTCCAGCCGGTCGAGGCCAGGTACTCCTCGGGCTCGTCCGTGCCGAACAGCCACGGCGTGCCGTCCTCCTCCAGGTTCCGGCGGAACTCCCGGGAGAACGGGCTGCGCAGCAGGGCCTGGCTGACGAAGTCCACGCCCAGCCAGCTACCGGGCGCCGACGCCGAACCGAGGGTCCGCAGCAGGTTGGTCGCCTGCTCCGGGGTGAGGAAGAACATCAGCCCCTCGACGATCCACAGGGTGGGGCGCAGGGGGTCGAAGCCGGCCTGCTCCAGCTCGGGCAGCCACTCCCGGCGCAGATCGGCGGCCACCTCACGGCGTGCCACCCGCGGCTGCGCCGCCAGCCGGCTCAGCCGGCGGCGCTTCTCCTCCAGCAGCGCCGGGAAATCGACCTCGTACACCGTCGCGTCGTCCGGCCACCCCAGCCGGAACGGGCGGGTGTCCATGCCGGCGGCGACGAACACGATCTGCCGGATGTCGTTCTCCGCGAGGATCTGCTCGATGCTCTCGTCCAGGTACCGGGTGCGTATCGCGATGAACGGGATCAGCCCGCTGCCGCGGTTCTTCTCCAGCAGCTCGAATCCGCGCGGTGCGGCCAGCGAGCGGGCGAAGCGATCCTGGAAGATCGCCCGGTCGCCGCGCTCGGTCTCCAACGCCCGCGCCGCGGCCGTCCACTGGGCCGTGTACGAGACGGCTTCCATGAGTGCCTCCCTTCCGGTGCGTGTCAGGCCGCGACGAAGAACGCCTTCTCGATGGCGGCGAGGGTCTGGAAGTCCTGGATGTCGATGTTGTCGAAGTCGATCTCCACACCGGTGGCGTTCTCGATCACGTAGACCAGCTCGACGAAGGTCAGCGAGTCGACCAGGCGGGTCTGGATCAGGTTCTCCTCGGCGTCGATGGTCCGCCGTTCCGGGTGCCGCTTGAGGATCCACGTGCGGACCTCGTCAATGCCCGTCGCTGTCATGTGCACTCCTGTCCTCAGGGTCGCGCGTGTTGTCTGGGGTGCGGGCCGTGAACGCCACCGCCACGGCACAGGGGTCGTCGTGGGTGATGCTCACCGAGATGTCCTCGATGCCGGCGCGCCGGGCCAGTTCGGCGGCCCGGCCGGCCAGCCGCACCACGGGCCAGCCGCCGTCGGCGGTGAGGATCTCGATGCCGCGCCACGGCAGGGTCTGGTCGGGCGCGTGGAACAGCTTGAACACCGCCTCCTTGGCGGCCAGCCGGCCGGCGATGCCCGGGACGTCCGGTCCGGTGGCGCCGCGGGACAGCCGGATCTCCTCGGCGGAGAGCATGCGGGCCAGCAGGGACTCGTCGCGCACCAGGTCCCGCACCCGGCCGAACGGGACCATGTCGATGCCGACCCGGCAGACCGGCGTCACCGGACCGACGCGGCGGCGTCCCGTACCGCCGCGTGGGCCTCGGGGGCGCTGCCGTGCGTGTCCAGCAGCACGGCCAGCCAGCGCTCCAGGCCGAACGCCACGCAGCTGGTGTACGCGTGGCCGGGTTCGCCGGCGAGCCGGATGCGGCAGCGCTCGCCGAAGAAGTTGCGGTGCGTGTTGACCGACGCGATCGCCAGGTCGCCGGCCTGGAACTCGTACTTGACCGGGCTGAGCCGGGACATCAGCGCCCGCGCGCCGTCGTTCTCGAAGAACGGGTCGGTGGCGGCCACCCGGTCCAGGCGCAGGCCCAGCGCCGCACCGAACGCGGTGATCCGCTCGGTGAAGTCGGCCAGCACCCGCTGGGTGTGCGCGTAGGAGCCCAGCGCCACGATCTCCCGCATCTGGAAGCTGGCCAGCCGGCGCAGCGGGACGTAGTGGTCCTCGTTGCGGAAACACCGGTTCACCAGGGTGATCAGCGTGTCGTGCTCCAGTTCGACGCCTTCGTGGAACAGGTAGGCGCCGAAGCAGGTGGCGTGCGGCAGACCGAGCCGAGCCTCGCGCAGCGCCGCCGGGGCGAACCGGCCGTCCGCCGGTGCGTCCGGCCCGCCGTCCAGTTCCAGCGGGGCGGCGACCAGGGCGAGGTGCGGGAAATTCGTGTAGACGTCGAACTTCTCCAGGTCCGCGACGGGATACATCGGTGGCGGCAGGATCTCCCGGGCACCGGCGGCCCGCCCCCACCCGGCGAACACACCGTCCAGTTCGCGCAGGAGATCCGTCTGGTCGGGATCGAGAATGGTCAGCGCGCCGGTGTGCGTGACCGGCGTGGCCTCGGCGGTCATGAGATGATCCCGATCTTCTGGAGGAATTTCGAGGTCTTGCGGAACACGCTCTGCTCGAACTCCGCCCGCGCGGGCGACTCCAGCAGCTCCTGGCGCACGGCCAGGGGGTCGGCGATGCCGGCGTCCCGGTAGACGTGCGGGTTGAACAGCGACTCGAAGCTGTACGACATGTACCGGCGCAGGTACTCGGCGATCTCCGCGAGTTCCCGCTCGGTCGCGTTCCGCCGGACCTGGGCGAACAGCGCGGTGACCAGTTCACGGCCGAAGGCGATGTGCCGGGACTCGTCCTGGTGGTGGATCCGGTTGATGGCCCGGATGGTGTCGTGCAGCCGGTCGTCCACGGCCATCCGGGAGTTGAAGTGGTCGACCAGTTCCTCGAAGATCAGGATGCGTGCGAAGACCAGCAGACTCTCCACGTCCGACTTCGGGATCGCCACGCTCGCCCCGGCCGGCTGCCGGTAGATCCGTCCGCCGTAGCGCAGGCAGAATTCGGCGAAGAACCACATGTGCTCGTTCTCCTCACCGATGAAGTGGTGGAAGAACTTCGACGGCGTCTCGAATCCCTTGGTGTGGATACGCCGGGTGACCTCGATGAGCAGTTCCCGGATGCCGTGCACGTTGAGGCTGTAGAAATTGATGCTCTCGTGCTTCGAGAGCGCGTACAGCTGCTCCTCGGTCAGACGGGATGCTACGGCGGTGCCGTGGGTGGTGGTCAGTTCCGGGCTCATCCACCACATGGCGTCCGGCAGGCTGTCCGGCCACTCGAAGAGGCGGTAGGGGTTGTAGTAGTCGTCGATCGACTTGGTGGTCAACCGGTCGAGGATCTCCAGGAATCGCTGGTCGGAATTGATCAGCTCGCTCACCATGGTGTGCCACTTCCTTCGCGGTCACTCAAGCTCTGACGCCGTCGGTAGCCGGTTCGACGTGGACCGGTGGCCCGTCGCCGAACGGCGCTTGGGTCGGGTCCCGGTCGACGGCGACCAGCCGTGGGGGATACAGAACGCGCAGCAGGGGGCCGGCCATCAGGGTGGTCAGCACCGCCATGAGCACCATCAGCGAGTACAGGCGCTGATCCAGCAGGCCGAGCTGCAACCCGGTGGTGAGGATGATCAGCTCGGTCAGCCCCCTGGTGTTGAGGAGGGTGGCCAGCACCGCCGAACGCCGCCAGTCGAGGCCGGACCAGCCGGCGCCGCCCGTCGCGCCGATGAACTTCCCGCCCACCGCGACCAGCATGATCGCGCCGAACTCGGCCACGCCCGAGGCACCCAGCCGGGACAGGTCCACCCGCGCGCCGGCGACCACGAAGTAGACCGGCAGCAACAGGTTCTCGGTCACCAGCCGCAGCCGGTGGCCGGCCGGCTCACCCAGACCACCCGGCCCCGCGGGCATGACCAGCCCGAACAGGAACGCGCCGAAGAGGAGATGCAGGCCCAGCCACTCGGTCGCCGCGCCGCAGCCCAGCAGCCCGGCCAGCGCCACCATGTACGGCTCCTGCGTCCGCCCCCGCCGCGTCCGCCACCGCGCCCACCGGTCCAGCAGCGGTCGTACCACCCCGAACACCACGCCCAGCAACGCGGGCACCAGGAGCAGCCGCCACTGGACGTGGCCGGAGTCCAGCATGATCGTCACCGCCAGCATCGACCAGGCGATCAGATCCCCGATCGCGGCGCTGGCGAGCGAGATGCCCGCCACCGGGGTCCCCAGCAGATCCCGGTCGCGGACGATCCGGGCCAGCACCGGGAACGCGGTCACCGACATCGCGGTGCCCAGGAACAGCACGTGGCCCAGGGACCGTCCGCCGGACGGCTCGACGACCGTCGCGGCCAGCAGGCACGCCAGTGCGAAGGGGACCGTGATCGAGCCGAGCGTGGTGCCCAGGACGACCCCGGTCTGCCGGCGCGGCGGATGCCGCGTCAGCTCCTGGCCGATCAGGAACAGGAACACCGCGATCCCGAGATTGCCCAGCGCGCTCAGGATCAGATGGATGTCCGCCGGGAACAGGGCACGCTGCACCGCGTCGGGCAGCAGCGTCGGACCGAGCAGGATGCCGGCCAGGATCTCCCCGATCACCGCCGGCTGGCCGAAGCGCGCCAGCAGCGAGCCGAGCGTCTTGGCCACCACCAGCACCGCGGCCAGGACCAGCAGCAGCGTGATGCTCTGCGCCGAGGTCACTCTGCTTCGACGGCCGGCTCGACCAGGCGCCGGATCCGCAGCTTCGGTTCCAGTTCGAGGTACAGGCCGCCCACGGCCTTGTCCGGCGAGGCGGGCATCGAGTTCATCGCCTCGTTGTGGCCGGCGAGGATGCCGCCCTCGGTGTCGATGTCGCCCTGCGAGCGGATGCGCTGCGCCACCTTGTCCAGCGCACCGGTGCCGTCGCGGGTGTCGTCCAGGTCCTCGACCCCGGTCACGATGTGCAGGAACGACTCGTACAGGTTGAGCATGTGCCGTTCCCGCCGGGTCAGCTTGTCCGCCTCGAAGAACTGCGACTCGCGGTTGTAGCTCTTGTAGAAGAAGGACACCACCACCAGCAGCCGTTCGTACGCCTGCCGGTACGCCTTGGCGAAGAACGAGGTGGCCTCGTCCTCGGACAGGTCGCCGTCGACGACGGCGGAGATGGCCGCGGCGGACAGCAGCGCGCTGAACGTGGCCAGGTGCACGCCCGTGGACAGCAACGGGTCCAGGAAGCAGGCCGCGTCACCGATCATCAGGTAGCCCGGGCCGGTGAAACGGTCCGCGCTGTACGAGTAGTCCTGCTCGACCTTGAACTCGGGCAGCCGCTCCGCCCCGTCCACCATCTCGGCGACGCGCGGGCACTGGGCGAGCGCGTCGAAGTAGACCGCCTCGATGCTGCCGAGCCGGTCCCGTTCCGCCGTGAACGCCGTCCGCTTGGCCACCAGGCCGATCGAGTGGGTGCCGTCGTGCAGCGGGATCGCCCAGAACCAGCCGTAGGGCACCGAGCAGACGGCGATCGCGCCGGCCGGTCCGCGCTCCAGGGGCTTCACCCCGCGCCAGTACGACCACACCGCGATGTTCTTGAACGCCTCCTGGTAGTGCCGGTTCTTCAGGTACTTGGTCGCCATCACGCCGGCCCGGCCGGAGGCGTCCACCAGGAAGTCGAAGCTGATGTCGCCGGTGACCGAGCGGTCGCCGGTGGCGGCCCAGCGGGCCTTGACCGGCCGGCCCTCGTTGAATTCCAGCTCGGTGACCTTCACGCCCTGCCGCACGTCGACGCCGAGTTCGGCGGCGTTGTCCAGCAGCATGTGGTCGAATTCGGACCGGATCACCTGGTAGCTGTACCCGCCGGAACCGGTGAGGTGGTCGAAGTTGAGGTCCCAGTTCTCCGGGCCCCATTCGAAGTAGGCGCCGTCCTTCCGTACGAAGCCGTATTGGTCGATCTTTTCCCTGAGGCCGAGCAGATCGAGTACCGGAAGGACCGACGGCAGGATCGACTCACCGATGTGGTATCGCGGGAATGTGGCACTTTCCAGCAGCGTCACCTGGATGCCCTGTCGCGCCAGCAGTCCGGCGGCTGTGCTGCCCGCCGGTCCGCCGCCGATCACCAGTACCTGGGTATGTTCCCCCATCACCGATTCCTCGTCTCGGTAGGTGCGAACAATCGGACGCCGGAGACGCTAGGTTTCCGAAGTCCGCGACCGCAACGACCGGAAGAGGGTGGCCACATGCGGCCACCCCGGCGGAACACCCGGCTCCGGTGCCGGCCTTCGGTGATCCGGCACCGGCCGGTACGGCAATGCGCGACCGGCCGCAGCGGTGGCCGAAAGCGGCCAGCCGCTTCCGGCAATTGCGAGCGCCGACTTCGCCTCTTTACTGTGTGGCCCGCGACGACCCAGTGCCGGGAGAGCGTATCGGGGAAAGGACCAGCATTGACCACGCAGGAGAGCGCGACGAAACCGGCTCTGGCGACCACCACGTCGGGTGTTGTCGCGGGCAGGGTCCACGAGGGCGTCATATCCTTCAAGGGAATTCCGTACGCCGCAGATCCCTTCGGTGACCGCCGATTCCAGCCGCCGCAACCCCCGCAGCCGTGGGACGGAGTGCGCGAGGCATTCGATTACGGCCCGGCCGCACCCCAGCCCACCACCTATTCACTGGTCGACGCCACACCGCTCTACCCGTGGGGAACCGACTGCCTGAGCATCAACGTCTACACCCCCGAGCTGGGGCAGGAGGCCCGGCTGCCCGTGATGGTCTGGGTGCATGCCGGCGGCTACAACACCGGCAGCGCCTCCACCTCCCGCGCGGACGGATCGGTCTTCGCCCGCGAGGGCGTCGTCATGGTCGCGATGAACTACCGGCTCGGCGTGGACGGATTCCTGTCCGTGCCGGGCGGCACCCCGAACGCCGGCATGCACGACGTCGTCGCCGCGCTGCGCTGGGTGCGTGACAACATCGCCGCGTTCGGCGGCGACCCGGACGCCGTCACCGTCTTCGGCAACTCCTCCGGCAGCGCCATCATCGCGGCGATCGCCAGGACCGTCGCCGGCGAAGGACTCATCCACCGGGCCATCCTGCAGAGCCCCTGCCCCACCCTGGTCGTCGACGCGGAGGAGGGACGCGCGGTCGCCAAGCACGTCCTCGCCGACCTGAGGGCCGAGACGGACCTGCGGGACATCCCGCTCCGGGAACTCCTCGGCCGGCGCCAGCGCGCCCTGGACGTCCGCTTCCGCGACGCCGGCCTGTGGAACCCGTACACCTACTGGTTCAGCCCCTTCATGCCCGTCGTGGACGACACCCTGTTCACCGACCCCGGGCTGCGCGGACGCATCCCGGCCTCCGTGGACCTCCTCATCGGCACCAACCGCGACGAGTCCCGCTACTTCTTCATGCGCAACGGGCAGTTCCACTCGGCCACCGAACAGGACCTCCGCGACGCCCGGGACGCCTACGACGTTCCCGACGCGTGCCGCGCCGCCGCCGAGTCCCTCTACGGACACCTGTCCCTCGGGGAACAGCTCGCCGAGACCGTGACCGACTGGATCTGGCGCGGCCCCACCATCGAACTGACCCGCCTGCACGCCGAGTCCGGCGGCAACACCTTCGCCTACGAGTTCGCCTGGCAGCAGTCGCCCGCCTTCGACGGCCGCTACGGCGCCGCGCACTTCCTCGAGGTGCCCTTCCTCTTCGACCAGCTCGACGATCCCGCCTTCGCCCCCCAGGTGGGCCCGGAAGCCCCCGCCGACCTCGGGCTCTCGCTGCGCCGCGGCTGGGTCCGGTTCGCCAGGACCGGCGATCCCGGCTGGCCCCGCTACGACGAGCGGCGCTCGGTCATGGTGTTCGACACCACCTGCCGCGTCGAGCCCGACCCCCGCGAACGCCACCGTGCCGCCTGGGACGCTCACATCGCCGGGCCCACCCCTGGGTGACCATGCCGACGCCGTTCGCCGACGCGCACCGTCTGGAGTATCCCGATGCGTAGCCTGATCATCGACAACTACGACTCGTACACGTTCAATCTCTTCCAGCTGATCGCCGAGGTGAACGGGTGCGAGCCGGTCGTTCTCAGAAACGACGACCCACTGCTGGCGACGCTGGACCTGACGGAGTTCGACAACGTCGTGATCTCGCCCGGCCCCGGGAACCCGCAGACCACGCGCGATCTCGGATACGCCGGGGACGTCCTGGCCCGGGCGGAGCTGCCGGTGCTCGGCGTCTGCCTCGGCCACCAGGCGATCGCCCACGCCGCGGGCGCGAGGGTCGACCGCGCACCACGACCGCGACACGGCCATCTCACCAGGGTCCGGCACCAGGGCACCGAACTGTTCAGCGGCGTCCCGCAGGACTTCACCGCCGTCCGCTACCACTCGCTGTGCGCCGCTGAACCGCTGCCCGACGCGATCGAGGCCACGGCCTGGTCCGAGGACGGTGTCGTCATGGCGATCCGGCACCGCACCCGCCCCCAGTGGGGCGTGCAGTTCCACCCCGAATCCATCGCCTCCGAGTACGGCCGCGAGATCATGGTCAACTTCAAGGAGATCACCGCCGCCCGCACCGACAGGACCGCCGGCGGGGGGCGCGGGCGAGCACGGGGCCTGCCGGTGTCCGCCGGCTCCCGGCGCCCGGCCCCGCCGGCGGACGGTGCCTACCAGCTCCTCGCCGTCACGGTGCCGGGCGCCGTCGACACCGAGGCGGCGTACGCGGAGCTGTTCGGGACGTCGGAGTACGCCTTCTGGCTGGACAGCAGCCGTGTCGAACCGGGACTGTCCCGGTTCTCGTTCCTCGGCGACGCCTCCGGACCCCTCAGCGAGGTCCTCACCTACCGGCTCGCCGACCGTGCCGTCCTGGTCCGCGACGCCGCCGGTGTGCACGCGGAGGACGGCAGCATCTTCGACGTGCTGGACCGCCGCCTCGCCGAACGCCGACTGGACGACCCGGGGCTGCCGTTCGACTTCACGAGCGGCTATGTCGGGTACTTCGGCTACGAGTTGAAGGGGGACCTCGGCTCCAGGAACCGGCACAGCGCCGAGACACCCGACGCGGCATGGATGTTCGCCGATCGCCTCGTCGCCGTGGACCACGAGCGCGACCTCACCTACGTCGTCGCGCTGCACCGCGGTGACACGGAGACCAGGGCATCCGCCCGGACATGGCTCGACGGCACCACCGCCACCCTGGTCGCCCTGCTGAACCCGCTCGACGCCGCGACGCGGACCGAGGAGTCGGCCGCGCTCGCCGATCCGGCCGCCGACACCGCCGACCCCCGCCCGTGGCTGGCCCGGGACACCGAGGGCTACGTCCGGGACATCGAGGAGTGCCAGAGCCGGCTCGTCGCCGGCGAGAGCTACGAGATCTGCCTGACGAACAAGGCCAGGATGCCCTTCCACGGCGACGACCTGGCCTACTACCGCAGGCTGCGCGCGTCCAACCCGGCGCCGTACGCGGCACTGCTCCGCCTCGGCGAGGTCACCGTCTTCAGCTCCTCTCCCGAACGCTTCCTCAAGATCGACGCCGACCGTGTGGTGGAGACCAAGCCCATCAAGGGAACCGCGCCCCGCAGCGCCGACCCGGCCGAGGACGCCGCCCTGGCCGCCGAACTGGCCGGCAGCGCCAAGACACGGGCCGAGAACCTCATGATCGTCGACCTGCTGCGCAACGACCTGGGCCGCGTCTGCCGGATCGGAAGTGTCGGCGTCCCGCGCTTCATGGCCGTGGAGTCCTACGCCACCGTCCACCAGCTCGTGTCCACCGTCCGGGGCGTCCTGCGCCCGGAGGTCAGCGCCGTGGACTGCGTCCGCCACTGCTTCCCGGGCGGATCGATGACGGGCGCGCCCAAGCTGCGCACCATGGAGATCATCGACGGGCTCGAAACGGAGGCCCGGGGCATCTACTCGGGCGCGCTCGGCTACCTCGGGCTCACCGGCACCGCCGATCTCAACATCGTGATCCGCACCGCCGTCCGGTACCGGGACGAACTGAGCATCGGCGCCGGCGGTGCCATCGTCCTCGACTCCACCCCGGCAGGCGAACTGGACGAGATGCTGCTCAAGGCGAGTGCCTCGTTGCGGGCGCTGCCGCAGCGGCCCTCACAGACCGTCGGGCGCCCGCGGTGACGGCCGCGCCGGCGGGCGGTCGGCGCTGGCGCTGGTCCGCGGCGGACGGCGGCTTCACCGCAGTGCCGCCGGGCGGACCGGTCGACGTCATCGACTCCTGGCTGGTGACCGACGGCCGGGTCGTGGCGCTCGACGCGCACAGGGACCGCTTCACCACCGCCTGCACCACGCTGCTCTCCGTACCGCCCGCGCACACAAGTGCCTTTCTGCGCGCGGCACTTGACCGCATCCCGGCCCACGGCCGCTGGTTCCCCCGGGTGGAGTGCGCCGTCCTCGACGGTGCGCCGGGTTTTCACCTGTGGCTCCGGGCGGCGCCGCCCCGTGCCGCGACCGTCCGGGTGTGGATCCACGACGGAGCCGACGGGCGACGCCATCCGTCGGTCAAGGGGCCCGACCTGGACTGGCTGGCGGGGGTGCGGTCGGCGGCCCAGCGCCACGGGGCCGACGAAGCGGTCATCCTCTCGTCGGACGGCAGACTGGTCGAAGGCACGACGACCAGCCTGCTCTGGTGGCAGGGCGACACCCTGTACGTGCCCGACGCCGCACGCCTGGACCTGCTGCCGAGCGTCACCCGGCAGACCCTGTTGAAGATCGCGGCGGCCTCCGGGACCCGCGTCGCCCACGCCTGTCCCCGCCCGCAGGATCTGGCCGGACTGGAAGCGTGGGCCGTCAACGCGCTGCACGGTATTCGGCCGATCCGGGAATGGGTGGGATTCGCGATCGAGGCCGGAGCGGCGCCGCGCGCACCCCTCTGGCAGGCACGTCTGGAAGCGCTCGCATCGCAGCCGCGTCGGGAATCGGCCACTTCTTGAGAGCACGGCGTGTCGCGCGATATGGCCGATATCTGTTCGACCGCACCTAAGGAGCGCACTGCCGTCACCTCGGTTATGTAACCTTCGCCCTGGCTCGCACTCGAGTCGCTGACTCCTGCTTCGCGCCCACGCCGTCCCGAGGCTTTGAAAAGTTTTGGGATTCCGGAATCTGAACTGACCGGTCAGTGGCGTATGCTACGTGGGGCGACATGGCCAGGGACGGTCATGGACGGCACATATCGGCGGACCGGGTCGGGAGCCGACGAGTCGTTGCAGGACCCGCAGTCGCAGTGGCAGGGCTGCGCGTTTTCCAATTCCGCAGGGCATGACGGGGGTTTGCCGATGAACCTTGTCGAATTTTCGGCCGTCTACAAGCGCGACCATCAGCCGGAATGGCCGGTGCTGTCGGAGGTGCGCCGCGCTCGCGCCGCACTGGCCCGGGCGGCGCCGTTGGTGCCGGCCTCCGACATCCGCCGATTACGGGCCCGGCTGGCGGAACCCGCATTCCTGCTGCACGCCGGAGACTGTGCCGAGACCTTCCAGGACAACACCCGGCTGTCGGTGGGGAGGCGGGTCTCGCTGTTGCGGAGCATCGCCGGCCTGATCGAAGCGGAATGCGCGTGCTCGGTGGTGACCGTCGGGCGGATCGCCGGCCAGTACGCGAAGCCCCGCTCGGCACCGGTGGAGCGCCGAGCGGGGTTTGTGCTGCCGTCCTACTTCGGCGACGCGGTGAACGCGGCCGACTTCTCCGCGGGCGCACGCGCCCCCGACCCCTGGAACATGGTTCGCGCCCGCGAACAGTCCCGCACAACCCTCTCCTACCTGGAGAGCACGGGTGTGTTCACCTCGCACGAAGCGCTGTTGCTCGACTACGAGCAGCCGCAGACCCGCCGCAGCACGGACGACGGCCGGACCTACGCCCACTCGGCCCACCTGCTGTGGATCGGTGAGCGTACGCGATCGCCAACCGGCCCGCACATCGCCTTCGCGGCGGAGATAGCCAATCCGATCGCCGTGAAGATCGGGCCGAGTGCCACCCCGGCGGACCTGATGGCCCTGCATGCCGTGCTCAATCCGGACAACATCCCCGGCCGGCTGGCCTTCATTTTCCGGATGGGTCGCGCACGGGCGTACGACCTCGTCTACGCGATGCTGAGCCGCATGGTCGCGGAGGGCTGGGTGGACCGGGTCCTGTGCGATCCCATGCACGGCAACACGGTCGTCAGCCCGGCCGGCGTGAAAACGCGCGTGGTCGCCCAGATCGAGGACGAGTTGCGGGCGTTCTTCGGCGCCTGCAATGATACGGGCGTCACACCGGGTGGAATTCACCTTGAGGTGAGCGGTGACGATGTCAGCGAATGCGTCGGCACGCAGGTCGAGGACACCTACCTCGCCACGAATTACCGCAGCGTGTGCGATCCCCGACTGAATCCCGAACAAGCCCTGTATCTTGCCCGGGTCGTGGCCGAATTGCTGGCGTCGCACCGGGATTTCGATTCATGGATGGAATTGACATTGACGCATCGATAATGCTGGACGTCATCTCCCGTGCACTGCGGGAATCATCGAGATCGGTAGTGTTAGAAGAGGTCGCCTTGTGTCCGTAGAAGCTCGATCGAATCGGGCAGTAGTGCTCGCCATGGCCTGCGTCGGGCAGTTCATGGTCTTGCTCGACAACACCATTGTAGGTGTGGCGCTGCCCGATATGAAGCAGCATTTGCACACCGGATTATCCGGTCTGCAATGGATTGTCGACTCGTACGTCTTGCTGGTCGCCATGCTGTTGCTGACCGGCGGCGTCTTCGCCGACCGCTTCGGCCGTAAGCGGGTCTATCTGTCCGGCGCGGTGGTGTTCACCCTGGCGTCGCTGCTCTGCGCCGTCGCACCCTCGCTGGGCTGGCTCATCGCCGGCCGGGTGGTCCAGGGCATCGGCGCCGCGGCGCTGAGCCCCGGCTCACTGGCCCTGCTCGCCGCCGCCTATCCCGTTCCGCAGGAAAGGGTCAAGGCGATCGGACTGTGGGCCGGTATCAGCGGTATCGGCCAGGCGGCGGGACCGCTGGCCGGCGGCATCCTGGTGGACGCCTTCGACTGGCGCGCCATCTTCCTGGTCAATGTGCCCATCGGTGTGTTCCTGGTGCTGGCCGCCCTGCCCACCGTGAGCGAGTCGCGCAATCCGCACGCACCGGCCATCGACGTCCCGGGAACGATCCTGTCCATCCTGGGGGTCGGGGCGCTGACCTACGGGCTGATCGAAGGCGGCTCCAGGGGCTGGACCTCGCCGCTCATTCTGGGCAGCTTCGCCGCGGCGGCGGTGATCATCGCCGTGTTCATCAGCGTGGAAGCACGCACACCGACGCCCATGCTGACGCTGCGGCTCTTCCGGAACCGGTTGTTCACGGTGTCCAACACCGCCATGGTGATGGTCGGTTTCGCGTTCATGGGCTCGGTCTTCTTCTTCTCGCAGTTCTTCGTCGCCGTGCAGCACAGCTCCGTTCTGGCCGCCGGTCTGGAGACCCTGCCCATCGCGCTCGCCATGGCGATCTGCAGCCCGTTCGCGGGCCGGCTGGCCGCGAAGTACGGCTTCCGGATCGTGGTCACCAGCGGCCTGGCCGTGGCCGGGCTGGGACTGCTGACCCTCGGCTTCGTGCACGCCGACACGCCCTTCTGGAACATGTGGTGGCGGCTGGCGATCGCCGGTGTCGGTTTCTCCCTGGCCATGTCGCCGCTGACCGGTGCCGCCATCCAGGCGGTCAGCCCACAGGAAGGCGGCCTCGCCTCGGGCATCAGCAGCACCGCCCGGCAGATCGGCGCGGTGCTCGGCGTGGCCGTCCTCGGCGCCATCGTTGTCACCCGGCAGTCCGGTGGCGCTTCCTTCGAGGCCGGCCTCGACACCGCCTTCATCACCGCAGGCATCGCCACCTGGGTCACCGCGCTCTTCACCGGCCTGTGGCTGGTGAAGACGCAGCCCGCGGAGAGACCGGTCCCGGAGGCACGACCGCAGGCGCAGACGACCGACTGACCGTGGTCATGACGCCGTCCTGACCATGCCGGCCGGCAGCAGGCGGCCCGGCAGCAGGCGGCCAGGGACCGGCTGCCGGGGACCGAGGGTCTGGGGCGGCGGCCGGGGGTGGTGGCCGGGGGGGCGGTGGCCTCTCATCGCCGAGCCACCGCCCGACGGCCGCCACCGGTGCCGGCTGCCGCACCCGGGCCGCCGCTGCCAAGCCGCCACTTCGATGCCATCCCTCGACGGGGATGCGAGGGGGTGCTGCTCGGAACACCGTCGGACACGCACGGACTCACCCACATCACCGGAGCCGCCGACGCCGACGGTCCGGCCCGGCACGAGAACGCCGGCCGGCTCGCCGTCGACCGGTAGGGGACCAGACGCTGCGGCTCCTCGCCGAGGGCCGGACCCACAGGTCGGTCGCTCGCTTCCCCGAGTATCTCCGAGAAGGGCGTCACACATCTGATGGGTAATGTCATGGCGAATCCAGTCATCTTCCTCCGCACGCGCGCCGCACTGCGTGTACAGGGGACGGACACGACCGAGAGGGGACTGCGCGAGGCCCACGCTTCAGGACGGTGTCGGGGATGAAGGAAGCTTCCGCAGCCGGTGGGATATCGGTCGCGACCGAACAGGCCCGACCGCAGCACGTCGTTCCGGAGCTGGACGACCAACTGGTTGTCCGCGTCTACGAGTACACCCTGGCCCACGAGCCCGCCACCGTGTCCGAGGTGGCGACCGCACTGCGCTTACCGCTGGCCGACGTCAAGCGAGCCATGAGTCTGCTGTGCGATCTCCGGCTGATGCGGCTCTCCGAGGGGTTCAACAGCTTCCGCGCCCTCTGTCCGGAGGTCGCGCAGAACGAACTGGTGATTCCCCTGCAGCGGGCGGTCAACGACAAGCGGCGCGAACTCGCCAGCATCCACGAGCGCCTGCACACCCTCTCGGGAATCTTCAGCAGCCTGCGCCGCTCGAACCAGCACAACGACAAGGTCGTATCGCTGCTCGATCCGCAGCAGGCGTCCCTCCATCTGGCCGACTCCCTGCGCTCGTGCACCTCCGAGGTCCTGGTCATGCAGCTCTTCGACCGCGGACCCAGCAAGAGCTTTCCACCGGTCGAACTGCCGACGCCGCCGAGCGGGGTGCCGATCCGGCTGGTCAGCCCGCACTCGGCCCGGGCCAGGACGACCACCAGGGCCCGCCTGCGCCAGATGATCGACTCGGGGGCCCAGGTCCGCACCACGAACCACATCTTCGACAACATGGTCCTGGTCGGCGACGACGCGGCGTTCGTGACCCAGCAGGTACCGGCCGAGGAGATGCCGAGCGTGATCGCCGTCTACGAGCCGGTGATGATCTCGCTGCTGCGCCGCGTGTACGACTTCGCCTGGCAGGCCGGCACGGACTTCGACGCCGAGGCCGTCTCCTACGGGGAGACGCTGACCGATCTCAACGCCGGCATCCTCAACCTGATGGCCGGGGGACTGAAGGACGAGGCGATCGCCCGCCGCATCGGCGTCGGCTCCCGGACGTTCCGCCGCCATGTCGCCAACATCATGGAAAGACTGGGTGCCACGACCCGGTTCCAGGCGGGGGTCTTCGCGGCGCGGGCCGGGCTCATCGACGGCTAGGGCCTCTCGTTCGGATCAGGCCGGGCTCGTGGGCCCCGTCGTGTGCATCATCCCGGCGTCGCGGGGCCTGGTGCGTGCGGCTGCACGGCGCAGCGGCAGGGCGTCGACGCGGAAGCGCCGGCAACCGACGCCGCCGCGGACGCGCGTACCAGGCCCCGCGTCCGCGAGCCGACACCTGAACGCCAGCCCTTGGGACGCCGGCGACGGGCGACACGCCTTGAGGAGGCGCGCACCGCGTGGACGGGCGGGCCGAGGGCCTTGGGTCCATGTGCCGAGGGCGATTCGGGCTGCGGTCGGGTACCGGTCCCGGTCCGCGCCGATAGCGTGGGCGGCCGGCCACGATGACTCGCGCGACGCTCCGGTACGGCGGCCCGCCCACGCACCGCCGGGAGCGCAAGCCCGGACCCACCCGAGGAGAGCGATGCCCCGCAGCGGCAGCACCGACCTCGCGGAACGGGCCGATGCCGCCCGCAACCGCGCCCGGCTGCTGGAGGCCGCCGCCGCTCTGATGGCCGAGCGGGGGGAGCACCTGACGATGCACGAGGTCGCGCGGGCCGCCGGTGTGGGCAAGGGCACGCTCTTTCGCCGGTTCGGCGACCGCGCCGGACTCCTGCTGGCCGTGCTGGACGCCGCCGAAGCGGACTTCAGCGACGCGTACACCTCCGACCCCCCGCCGCTGGGGCCGGGAGCGCCGGCCAGGGACCGGTTGACGGCGTTCGGCCGCACCCTGATCGCGCGCATCGCCGACGACGCGGATCGGGGCGCCGCGCCGGCACGCCAGGTCGACTGCGCGCGACGTCACGCCTCGGAGGTCGGCCGGGCCTTCCACGACCGCGTCGCCTCCCTGCTCCGGGAAGCGGGGGTCGAGGGCGATCACGCCATGCTCGCCCACGCCATGCTCGCGTTCACCAGCTTCGAGATCGTCGACTATCTGCGCGACGACCGCCAGGTCAGCACCGCACGCCTCCAGGCCGCCTGGGAGGACCTGGTACGGCGGGTGACCGGAGCCGGCGACGGCGCAGGCCGGTGCCGTCGAGGAGCGGCCGACCAGGTGGCGGATGACCCGCGGTCGCTTCTGTGAGGACGCTCGCGGCGGTGTTCACCAGCTGATCCTGGCGGCCACCGGCAGGTGGTCGCTGCCGGTGGCCGGCAGCACCCAGGAGCTGTGCGGCTGCACGCCCCGGACCAGGATCTGGTCGATCCTCGCCACCGGGAACCTCGCCGGCCAGGTGAAGCCGAAGCCCTTCCCGGCCTCGTCCTGGGCCGAGCGCATCCGCGACGTGATGCCGGCGAGCGCGCGGTCGTCCACGGTGCCGTTCAGGTCGCCGAGCAGCACGACCCGTCTGTTCCGCTCGGCGGCGACGGCCTCGGCGAGCGCCCTCGCGCCGCGGTCCCGGCTCTCCGTCCAGAAGCCCATCCTGGGTTGCAGGCGCACGGACCCCAGGTGGGCGACGTACACCGCCAGCGGACCCCGGTCGGTGGCCACTGTGGTGCGCAGCGCCCGTGTGTAGGTCATCTTGACCTCGGCCGGCTTGGTGGCGGCCAGCGGCCCGTAGTCCATCTTGATGTCGACCGGCCGGGTGTCCGACAGCGGCAGCTTGCTCCACAGCCCGACCGTGCCCTGCACGGTGTGGTAGGGGTACGCCTTCGCCAGCTCCCTCTCGTACCGGCCCCGGGCCTGCTCGGTCAGCTCCACCAGTGCCAGCACGTCCGCGCCGGAGGCGGCCAGTTCGTGAGCGGTGCCGACCGGGTCGGGATTGGCGTCGCCGACGTTGTGCTCGGCCACGGTGAGATCACCGCCCGGGTGGGACCGGTCGCCGAGCAGCCCGCCGAAGAGGTTCAGCCACACCGCGACCGGCAGCAGCAGCGCGACCACCGCGGAGGCGGAGCGACGCCACAGCGCGCCGACGAGCAGCACGGGCACGAGCAGGCCGAACCACGGCAGGAAGGTCTCCACCAGGCTGCCGAGGCCCCCGCGGTCGGTGATCCGCGCGTGCAGCAGCAGGAGCAGGCCGAGCAGCACCGCCATCGCCGCGAGCACCAGGCCGCGCTTCCAGGGCCCCGGCCGGGAGACCGCGCGTACCGCCCGGCGGATGCGTGCGCGCCGGGTGCCGTCGCCCGGGCGGCCGGCGCCGTCCTGCGCGGTCTGCGCCGGGTCCGCCTGCGTCGTCGCGGACCGTCCTCGCCCCACGAGGCCGACGGCGCGGAGTCGGTGAATCCGGTGTTTCGCTGTGCGTACTGACGGTGCGGTTCGGTGCATGGCGCCAGTCAAGGCGACGCGGTGTTGCCGGCACGTATGCGTTTTTCGATACGCGGACGATATGCGCCGACTTATAGCATCATCCGCATGCGTGTGCTCATCGTCGAGGACGAACCTTATATGGCGGAAGCCATCCGCGACGGCCTGCGCCTGGAAGCGATCGCGGCCGACATCGCGGGTGACGGCGAGACCGCGCTGGACATGCTCGGCACGCACGCCTACGACATCGCCGTACTCGACCGCGACATCCCCGGGCCGTCCGGTGACGAGATCGCCACACGCATCGTCGCCTCCGGCAGCGGCATGCCCATCCTCATGCTCACCGCGGCCGACCGTCTCGACGACAAGGCCTCCGGGTTCGGACTCGGCGCCGACGACTACCTCACCAAGCCGTTCGACCTGCGGGAACTCGCGCTGAGACTCCGAGCCCTCGACCGCAGGCGTGCCCACAGCAGGCCGCCCGTGCGAGAGATCGCGGGGCTGCGGCTGGACCCGTTCCGCCGCGAGGTGCACCGGGACGGCCGCTACGTCGCGCTGACCCGGAAGCAGTTCGCGGTGCTCGACGTCCTCGTCGCCGCCGAAGGCGGTGTCGTCAGTGCCGAGGAACTCCTGGAACGCGCGTGGGACGAGAACGCCGACCCGTTCACCAACGCCGTGCGCATCACCGTCTCGGCACTGCGCAAGCGTCTCGGCGAGCCCTGGATCATCGCCACCGTGCCAGGCGCCGGCTACCGCATCGACACGCGACCGGAGGCCGATCACGAGGGACGCGACCGTGGATAGGGCGCCAGGGGTGAGCGTTCGCCTCAGACTCGCCCTCAGCTACGCCGGATTCCTCATGGTCGCAGGCGCCCTGCTGCTCGCCGCCGTGTGGCTGTTCCTGCTGCGTTACGTCCCCGAGCGTGCGCTCATCGTCAGCGCGGAAACCACCCCTCACGGGGTTTTCCCCGTCCGGTCCAACCTCCTGCGCGCCTTCGCCCCGTCGGCGGCCGCGGTCCTGGTGTTCCTTCTGGTGTTCGGTCTCCTGGGAGGATGGCTCCTCGCCGGCCGCATGCTCGCCCCCCTGACCCGGATCACCCACGCCACGCGTCTGGCCACGAACGGATCGCTGTCCCACCGCATCCGGCTGCCGGGCCGCATGGACGAGTTCCGCGAACTCGCCGACGCCTTCGACGCGATGCTCGCGCGGATCGAGACGCACGTCGCCGAACAGCGGAGATTCGCAGCCAACGCCTCTCACGAACTGCGTACGCCGCTGGCGATCTCCAAGGCGCTCCTCGACGTGGCCCGCACCGATCCGGACCGCGACACCGGCGCCCTCGTCGACCGCCTGCACGCCGTCAACACCCGGGCGATCGACCTCACCGAGGCACTGCTCCTGCTCAGCCGCGCCGAGCAGCGGTCCTTCACCCGGGAACCCGTCGACCTGTCCCTGATGGCGGAGGAGGCGACCGAGACCCTCCTCCCGCTCGCGGACAAGCACGGCGTCACCGTCGAGACCGGCGGTGACATCGCCCCCACGAGCGGGTCGCAGGCACTCCTGCTGCAACTGACCACGAACCTCGTGCACAACGCGATCGTCCACAACCTGCCCGAACAGGGAGCCGTGTGGGTCGACACACACGTCCACCCCCGGACCGTGACGCTCACCGTCGAGAACACCGGCGAGACGCTCGCCCCGCACCTGGTCTCCACGCTCACCGAACCGTTCCAGCGTGGCACCGAGCGCGTCCGCACCGACCACGCGGGCGTCGGCCTCGGCCTGGCGATCGTCAGAACGATCACCCACGCGCACGACGGGACGCTCACCCTCACCCCGCGCCCGGCCGGAGGTCTCCGCGTCACCGTGGAACTGCCCGCTGAGGCGGGCTCCGGCGCCGTCAGCGGCCGGGCACAGCCAGATCACCCTCGACGTACTGGGCGCGACCGAAGCCGAAGGACCAGTCCTGAGGGCCGTTCTCCACGATGCTGACGAAGACGTCCTCGCCGGCGATACCGAGGGCTTCCAACCGCTTGGCGACCGTCCGGTAGACCCGTTGCTTGACCTCGGTCGAGCGCCCCGACTGGGTGAAGATCTGGATCATCACCAGGCCACCGGTCCGCTCGAAGCCGAGTCCTGCGTCGAGGGCGATCACGTGGTCGGCGTCGTGCTCCGTGATGATCTGGAACCTGTCCCGCTCGGGGATGTCCAGCACGTCCACGAGCGCCCGGTGCGCCGCGTCGGCGATCGCCCTGATGTCGTCGGGACGGCGTCCGCGGACGAGATCGATCCGTACGAGGGGCATGCGCGTCGTTCCGTCTCTGTGGGGGGAGTTCTGTGGGCGAGTTCTGTGGGGGTAAGCCGAGCGAGGGGGGTTCAGTGGGTCAGCGGCACCCACGTGCCGTGGGGTGCGGCCCGCAGCAGGGAGGAGAGGCCGGCCTCGTGGAAGGCCAGCTCGATCTCGGGCAGCCCTTCGGAGAAGTGGGCCCAGCCGTCGTAGTGGGCCGGTACGACGATCTCCACGCCCAGGACGGCAGCCGCGGCGGCGGCCCGGCGGCTGTCCAGGGACAGGGGTCGTCCGTCGAACTTCGCCGGCACGCGCGCCGCTCCCGCGTGCAGGACGGCCGCGTCGAGGCCGGGCACCCGGCGGGAGATCTCCGCGACCGTCCGGATCGAGGCGTTGTCACCGCTGACGTACACGGTGGGAAGCCCCCGCCCGGACAGCACGAAGCCGATGACCTCGCAGTTCACGTTGCCGTCCGCGTCGCGTTCGCCGTCCTCGGGACCGTGGACGGCGGGAACGGCCAGCACGGTCAGATCGCCGCCGCCGTCCGGTCGGCGCAGGGAGTGGCTGGTCCACGGGGAGAGGCCGACGGCGGGTGACCCGAGCCGCTGCGCCGCGAGCGGCCCCGTGAGCACCAGCGGGGCGGCCTTCGCGAACGCGCGGCCTCGCCCGTCGAGGTTGTCGGGGTGGGCTTCATGGCTGACCAGGACCAGGTCGACCGGTCCCACCGCGTCCTCGTCGGCGGCCGGCCCGGCGGTCTTGGTGAGGTACCCGTGGGGACCCGCCTCGTCGAAGGTCGGATCGCTGACGACACGCAGGCCGCCGATGTCGATGACGGCCGTCGGGCCGCCCAGCACGGTGACCGCGCAAGCCTGCCGGGACAGCCCTGTGCTCATCGCGGCCCTCGCGGGGTGCTCATCATGGTTCGCTTCACACGATCGACGCTAACGAGGTGCCGACGGTTCGTGAAATCCCTGCCGCGACGCATCCATGCGTCGCGGGCATGGACGCCGCACGACCCGGTCACGGTGGGGGCCGCTCCGATGCCGTCCGAACGGAGGCGTCCAGGAACCGGCGGATCAGCGATCGCTGGGAGTCGGGGAAATACACGAGGCGCACGGGGCTCGGCGGTGCGCCTGTGAGGGGTACGAAGCTGACGGCGGGGTGCTGCGTACGGCGCCGCGCGACCTCCGGGACGATGCCGATGCCCCGGTCGGCCGCCACCGACTCCAGCCACTCGTCGTAGTTCGCCGTTTCGATGATCCGGTCCGGGCGCCGGTCCGCGGGCCAGGACCAGGGACCGGTCGTACCGCTGACCGTGTTGACCACCAGCGGCCAGTCCTGGACGTCCGCCCAGTCCAGACGGCCGAGACGGGCCAGTTCGTTGTGCTCGGAGCACACGGCGATGCGCGGCTCGTCGAAGAGGTGCACGGTGCGTGCCCCGCTCGGCGCGTCACGTTCGCCGCGGACCACCGCGATGTCGACGGTGCGCCGGCGCAACGCCTGAAGGGGATCGTCGGTCCGGGTCAGGGCAACCGTCGCCCCGGTGCTCTCCTCGAAGCGGCTGACGGTCCGCTGCGTCCACGGATCGGGGAGCAGCCAGCTGAAGCCGAGCCGCAGGGTGACGCGGTGGCGGGCGACGGCGAGGGCCTGGTCCAGGGTGGCGAGGGCCCGCTCGACGTGTACGAGGAACTCCGCCCCGGTGTCCGTCAGATCGACGTGCCGTGAGGAACGGTCGAGCAGGCGGACGCTCAGGTTCCCCTCCAACTGCGCGATCGTCCGGCTCAGCGCCGGCTGCGTGATCAGCAGTTCCTCGGCGGCCCGGGAGAACGAGCGGTGCCGCGCCACGGACGCGAAGGCCCGCAGGTGACGCAGCTCGACGTCCCCGCTCATCGCACCCCTTCGGGGCGGCCATGCATGCCGTGCATAGCGCCAGCGTAATGCGCCTTTCACCGGCCGGCGCGCGCTGCCTGGCGTCATATCCGGCCCGCTCACCGTCGGCAGGAAGGCGATCGATCCGGGTCCCGGGACGGGCGCCGACCAGGCGTCTGCCCCGGTCGGCGCCGATACCCGCGGGGGGCCTAGAAGAAGCCCAGCTTCTTCGGCGAGTACGACACGAGCAGGTTCTTCGTCTGCTGGTAGTGCTCCAGCATCATCTTGTGCGTCTCCCGGCCGATCCCCGACTGCTTGTAGCCGCCGAACGCCGCGTGCGCCGGATAGGCGTGGTAGCAGTTGGTCCACACACGGCCCGCCTGGATCGCGCGGCCCGCGCGGTAGGCGGTGTTGATGTCCCGGGTCCACACGCCCGCGCCCAGGCCGTACAGCGTGTCGTTGGCGATCTTGATCGCGTCGTCGAAGTCGTCGAAGGAGGCCACCGAGACGACCGGTCCGAAGATCTCCTCCTGGAAGATGCGCATGCGGTTGTCGCCCTCGAAGATGGTCGGCTGGACGTAGTAGCCGCCCTTCAACTCGCCCTCGTGCTCCACCCGTTCACCTCCCGTGAGGACCTTCGCGCCCTCCTGGCGGCCGATGTCCAGGTAGGAGAGGATCTTCTCCAGCTGGTCGTTGGAGGCCTGGGCGCCGATCATGGTGTCGGTGTCCAGCGGGTGACCCGGCTTGATGAGGCGGGTGCGTTCGACGGCCGCCTCCAGGAACTCCGCGTAGTGACCCCGCTGGATCAGCGCCCGGGACGGGCACGTGCAGACCTCGCCCTGGTTGAGCGCGAACATCGTGAAGCCTTCGAGCGCCTTGTCACGGAAGTCGTCGTCGTGCGCCCACACGTCGTCGAAGAAGATGTTCGGCGACTTCCCGCCGAGCTCCAGGGTGACCGGCTTGATGTTCTCCGAGGCGTACTGCATGATCAGCCGCCCGGTCGTGGTCTCCCCGGTGAACGCGACCTTCGCCACCCGCGGGCTCGACGCCAGCGGCTTGCCCGCCTCCACCCCGAAGCCGTTGACGATGTTCAGCACACCCGGCGGCAGCAGGTCCGCGACCAGGCTCAGCCAGTAGTGGATCGAGGCCGGGGTCTGCTCGGCCGGCTTGAGGACGACCGCGTTGCCCGCCGCCAGCGCCGGCGCCAGCTTCCAGGCCGCCATCAGGATCGGGAAGTTCCATGGGATGATCTGCGCGACGACCCCGAGCGGCTCGTGGAAGTGGTACGCCACCGTGTCGTCGTCCAGCTCGCCCAGCGAACCCTCCTGTGCCCGGATCGCCCCCGCGAAGTAGCGGAAGTGGTCGATCGCGAGCGGGATGTCGGCGGCCAGCGTCTCCCGGACCGGCTTGCCGTTCTCCCAGCTCTCCGCCACCGCCAGCGGCTCCAGGTGGGCCTCCATCCGGTCGGCGATCCTCAGCAGGATGTCGGAGCGCTCCGCGACCGGCGTTCGGCCCCACCCGGGCGCCGCCTCGTGCGCCGCGTCCAGCGCCCGCTCGACGTCCTCCGCCGTGCCGCGCGCGATCTCCGTGAACGGCTGGCCGTTGACCGGCGACGGGTTCTCGAAGTACTGGCCGCGCGTCGGCGGCACGTAGGCGCCGCCGATGTAGTGGTCGTAGCGCGCCTGGTAGGAGACGATCGCGCCTTCGGTGCCCGGCGCCGCGTAACGAGTCATCCTGATTGCCTCCCGGTGCAGCGCTGCCCGCCGTTGGGCAGCTCTCGGCGCGAGGCTAGACAGGCGGACGTTGCAAGTACGTTGCGCCGCGGGTCCGCGCCCGTGCCCGGCCGGCCGGCGCCACCAGTTCCGCCTCCAGCGCGGCGAGCCGGGCCCGGACCGGTGCCGTCGGGCGTACGGCGGCGAGCGCCCGCCACACCTCCAGGTCGTCCTCGCCCCATGGCGCGTGCGCCCAGTCCGCCAGCAGGTCGGGGTCGCCGTGCGTGATCAGCGCCGTGCGCAGCCCGCCGGCGAGCCGCTCCCGCAGCCGGACGATCGCCGGGGCCTGGGAAGCGGGCAGCAGCGGGCCGGCGTACGCCTCCGCCGCCGCGGTCAGCGCACCCGTCTCCAGCCGTCGCTCGACCACGGTGGCGTCCGACTCGACCGCGGCCGTCAGCCGGTACGGCCGCGAGGCGAGCAGCCCCGGGCCCAGCAGTCTGCGCAGGCGCGCCAGCTCGGCCCGCAGCGTCACCGGGGTCACCGACTCGTCCGCGTACAGCGCGCACAGCAGCTGGTCGCCGGTCAGGCCCTCGGGATGCCGGGACAACAGCACGAGGATCTCGCTGTGCCGACGGCTGAGCCTGATCCGCCGCCCGTCCAGGGCGAGTTCGGCCTCGTCCCGGCCGAGCGCGCTCAGCAGCGGCCCGTCCTCGGCGGCGCCGGGCGGGGCGAGCAGGGCGAGCTGCGCCTCCGCGGCCCTGGCCACCGCCTGCACGAAGCCGAGGCTGTGCGGATGGGCGAGCCCGTCCCCGCCGGTGATGTCGACGGCCCCGAGGACCCGTCCGGTGCGTGGATCGTGCACCGGCGCGGCGGCGCAGGTCCACGGCTGCACCCGCCGTATGAAGTGCTCCGCGGCGAACACCTGCACGGGCCGGTCCACCGCGACCGCGGTGCCCGGTGCGTTGGTGCCGACCGCGCTCTCCGACCAGCGGGCCCCGGGCACGAAGTTCATCCGGTCCGCGCGACGCCGGGTCGCCGCGTGCCCCTCCACCCACAGCAGCCTGCCGTGCGCGTCGCACACCGCCAGCAGATGCTCGCCGTCGGCCGCGAAGGTGCCCATCAACTCCCGGAACAGGGGCATCACCCGGGCCAGCGGATGCTCCGCGCGGTAGGCGCCGAGATCGCTGTCGGTCAGCTCCACACTGGCGGCGCCGTCCGGCCCGACACCGGCCCGGGCGCTGCGCCGCCACGACTCCGCCACCACCGACCGCACCGGGCGCGGCACGGTGCCCACCGTGGTGAACGTCTCGTGCGCCCGGCGCAGCAACCGGACGTGCTCGGCGGGGTCGGCCCCCGGCTCCAGGGCAACCCACGGATCGGTCAACTCGGCCTCCCCGGACAGTGGAACTGTGGTGATGCGGTGCGGTACGGGACGGTCATGCGCGGTAGGAGTCGGTGCTGAGCGGTACGGGTCGGTGGTGTGGCGGTAGGGGTCGGTGCTGAGCGGTACGGATCGGTGGTGCGTGGTAGGGGCCGGTGCTGAGCGGTGCAGGTCGGTGGTGTGGGATAGGGCCGGTGTTGTGCGGTACGGCAGCTCCGCCTCCGGTCAGGCGAAGTTGACCATTCTGATGTACCGCACCCAGTCCCAGTTCGGACCCGGATCGGTGTGGTCGGTGCCGGGCACCTGGTAGTGGCCGATGATGTGCTCCCGGTCCCGGGGGATGCCGTACTTCGCGCAGATCGCCGCCGTGAGCTTCGCCGACTCCTCGTAGAGGGCGTCGGTGAAGTAGGCGGGCTGATCGATCCAGCCCTCGTGCTCGATGCCGATGCTGCGTGTGTTGTAGCTCCAGTTGCCCGCATGCCAGGCGATGTCGGCCTCGTGCACGCACTGGGCGACGTGACCGTCCGCCGAGCGGACCACATAGTGCGCGGACACCTTCTTCTGCGGGTTGCCGAAGATCCCCAACGTGTCCGTGTACGTCTCCTGCGTGACGTGGATGACCACTCGGTCGATGGCGTAGTCGTCGGGGCGGTCGGCCGCCGTGTAGTTGGAGCTGCTGGCCGCCCGCCACTCGGCGGGCGGATAGTCGACGGCCGCGGTCTGCGCACCGGCCCGCGCGTCGGGAAGCAGCGCGTAGGGGACGGCGGCGAGTGCCGCGCCCTTCAGCAGCCGGCGCCGGCTGAGCCGGGGTCTGGCTCGGTCCATGTCCATGGCGGATGCCTTTCGGGATGCCTCGGGGAATGCCGTTCGGCACGCTTGCGGGGGGGCGGGGGTACGACGGAGACGTCAGCGGCGCAGGGCCCGCGCGGTCTCCCGCAGCCGTGCGTGCACGCCGCGGTACGTCTCCCGCGCGGGCAGCCACTCCTTGCGGAGCTTGGCCACGCACGTGTAGTTCGTGTCGCACACGTTGGCCAACGGTGATTCGACCGCCTGGGTTGCGAATTGGTACGCGTCCAGCTCACTGAACCCGTAGTCGCGCACCAGCCAGCGCACCAGGTCGAGCTGCGATATCCGGAACGCGTCCTCCAGCGGCCGGGCCGAGCCGGTCGAGATGATGTGCGTGTCCGACTCCAGCCGGGGCCACGGTGTGGCGACGTCCTTGAGGAGGTCCACGACCACGACCGTGTTCATCGCGCACTCCACCGCCACGCCACAGGTCTCGCCCTCGCCCTGCCGGGCATGCCCGTCGCCGAGGCTGAGCAGGGCACCCTCGACGTTGACGCCCAGGTAGCAGGTGACGCCCGCCCGCATCTCGGGGGTGTCCATGTTGCCGCCGTGGGCGTCCGGCACGAGGGCCGAGCGCACCTCCAGGCTGGCGGGGGCCACGCCCACCGTGCCGTGCATCGGGTCCAGGGGCAGCTCCACCTGGAGGTCACTGTCCCGCGCCTGGAACAGGGCCGTCCCGCGGGCCCGGTCCAGCTGCCAGATCCACACCCGCTCCGGCAGCGGTGGCTGAAGGGTGGCCGTCGTGTGCGTGGAGGTCAGCGCGCCGAAGAGGGGGACGGTGGTGGACGCCGCCCAGTCGCGGGCCGGTTCGATCGACACGAAGTGCACGGCCACGGTGTCACCGGGCTCGGCGCCCTCGATGTGGAAGGGGCCGGTCTGCGGATTGAGGAAGGGAAACTCGCACACCTCGGACACCAGGTCCTTCTCGGAGCGGACCCGGCCGGCGAAGCAGTCCTCCGTGTAGAGGTCGAGAACCGTACCGGGCGCGATCCGCGCCAGGGGCGCCGCTCCGCCGAACGTCCAGGCGTACTGGTCCGGTTCGGGACGCAGCGTGAGGATCCGGGGGTCGTTCATCGTGGCGTGACTCCCTTCTGAAGGCGGTCCCCCGGGGCGGGGGGACGCGAGGGGACGTGGCCGAGGGCCACGTGAGGGTTGGTCAGCCCGGCACGGATCCGTCCATGCGGCCGGCGCCGGGGTCGTAGGCGTCGAGGTGCACCCGCGCGGTCTCGGCTATGCGCTCCGGGTGCCGTCGTATGAGCACGAGCAGCACGACCACACCCACCGCCATCCACGCGCCGACGACCGGACCGGCGTAGGACACCGGTGCCGTCAGTTCCGTCACGAAGTCGAACACCGGGAGGCCCGCGGCCGTCAGCAGGGCGGGGACGAACGCGGTGATGCCCAGTACCGGGAACAGCAGGTGCCGTACCGGTTTCAGGGCAGCGCGGTGGGAGCGCAGGAAAAGACCGGCGCAGGAGAGGTTCACGACGATGTAGACGCCGACGACCACCGTGACGATCACCGTGGCGAGCAGCAGGAACGCGGTCACCGGGTCGTAGGCGAAACCGAGCCCGAGCACCGCTCCCACCGCCACGGCGGTCTGGAGGGCGATGCCGGCCACGGGGGAGCGGTGCCGGGGATGGAGCGCGGCGAGCACGCCGGGCAGGACCCGGACGCGGGCCAGGGCGAAGGCCGTGCGGGTCGAGACGTTCGCACTCGCGTTGGCGTTCGCGATCGTGGAGTTGACCACCGCCAGGAACACCAGCACCCAGAAGAGACCGAACGAGGCCCGGGCGGCACCCTCCCAGGAGGCCTCTCCCGAGGCGCCGAACTCCGCGAAGCGGTCGGGGCCGAAGTAGACGGTCATCGCGTACGTCGTAAGGACGTAGAACAGGCCGATGCCCAGGGCCGCTCCCAGCACCGCGCGGTGCATGGTCCGCCGGGGGTCGCGGGTCTCCTCGGCGAGCGGCGCCGCCGCCTCGAAGCCGGCGAAGGCCAGCACCGTGTACACCGACCCGGCGAACACCCCGGCGACTCCGGTGTGTCCGTCGGCGGTGTGGGACGTACCGAACACCGACAGGGTGTTGGCGCCGCCCGCCTTGCCGATGAGCAGGACGGCGAACACGAGGAGAACGAGGATCTCGAAGACGCCGAGGACGGTGCCGAAGCGGGCGGAGGCGCGGACGCCGAGGTAGCCGGAGACGGCGATCACTCCGGCACCCGCCAGCGCCCACGGCCACCACAGGTCCGCCGGATACACCGGCCACTCCTCGTGCAGCGTGCCCGCCGCCGTGAAGCCCAGTTGGAGGAGCAGCAGGGGTGGTACCAGCATCTCCACGAAGACATAGGCCCACCCGACGAGGAAGCCGACGGCCGGGTGCAGGCCCCTTGCCGCGTACGTCGCCACCGAGCCCGCCGCGGGCAGCTCCCGGGCCAGCTCGGCCACGCAGGAGGCCGTGAACAGGCAGGCCACCATCGCCACGAGCACCGCGAGCGGGAGGCTGCCGCCCGCGAAAGCGGCGCCCGACGGAATCGACGCCGCCACCGCGGCGGCCGGTGCCATCGCCGTGATGCTCTGGAACAGGACCTCGCGCAATCCGATGGCGTCGCGCCGCAGCGTCCCCGTCGTCTCCCCGTGCATGTGTCCCCCGATACCTGTCAGTCCGCCGCCACCGCCGCCCGTGCGTTTCTCATGTCGCCCGCGCAGCCAGGTCGGTGACGACTCGTCGGCTGCGCCTCGCGTGAATCACGGTACGACTCGGGCGGGTTGGGCAGAAGGGTGTGCCACGGTTCCGTGGACGAGTCAGGGCTTGTGGACAACTCGCTCACTCGATCGGGTGACGTCCGGCTGTGCGCGGGGGCGTCCGGCACGTCACTGCCGGTGCTGGAAACCAGTGGCCTGACCGGCGCCGGAGGCTCGACGCCCGGTCCGTCACGCCCGCTCGCGGAGGCGGATTTCCTCCCGCGGTCCGGCGGCGGGCGTTTCACGGGCGGTCTTGGAGGCTGACAACCGGTGCCCCCTCAGAGCGCCACGCCCTCCCGCAGATACACCACACCCCCACCGTGCACCGCCCCGTACAGCGCCGTCAGGGTGGACCGCCGGGCGGCCAGTGGCAGCCCGTGCAGTTCGTCGAGCGAGAACACCCCGTGCCGGTCATGCTCCGTGCTCAGCCGCACCGAGGTGTCGGTGACCAGCGTGCCGCCGTGGAAGAAACAGTCGAGAACCGGCCCGGTCCCGAGCACGTCCGCCCGGTGGTCGACGCCGAGCAGCGCGGGCCGCGGGCCGATGTCGATGCCGGTCTCCTCGCGCATCTCCCTGCGCGCCGCCGACCAGGGGTCCTCACCGTGGTCCAGCATCCCGCCGGGCAGCCACCACCGCCCGGCGTCGGGCCGCCCCGGGCCGTAGCGCAGCAGCAGGACGCGCCCCTGCTCGTCCAGCATCAGCACACACGAGGCGAGCAGCGCCCTCGGCTGAGACCTGATCCACTCCTCGCGTGGCACCCAGTCCGTCACCCGACCTCCCGCAGTCGTGGCCCCGGCATGTGCCGAGCCGCGTCAGGATCGTTCCGCCACCACCGCCGGATCATCCAGTACCGCTCGGACGACCGAGTGCGCGGCGCCCAGCAGCGGGCCCTGCGGGCCGAGCGGGGAGACCGTCACCGGGCAGGCCGGACCTGCCGTACGGCCGGTCAGCTCCGTGTCCAGCGACGGCAGCAGCCAGGGGGACAGCTCGGCCAGGGCGCCGCCCAGGACCACCGTCTCCGGGTCGAGCAGGTTCACCGCTCCGGTCAGGGCGATGCCGAGGGCCGTACCGGCGTCCCGCAGCGCGGCCCGGACCCTCTCGTCGCCCGCCTCGGCGCGCTCCGCGAGCAGGCCCACCCGATCGTCCCGCGGCTCGAGCCCGGCCGCGCGCAGGACCGCTTCCTCGCCCGCGTACTGCTCCAGACATCCCCGGCTGCCGCACGGACAGGGGGGACCGTCCGGCCGTACGGGCACATGGCCCAGCTCGCCCGCGAATCCCCGGGTGCCGCGCAGCAGCCGGCCGTCCACCACGACCGCCGCGCCGATGCCGATCTCGGCCGACACGTGCAGGAAGTCGCCCGGCGTACCGGCACCGAGCCACAGCTCGGCCAGCGCGCCGAAGTTGGCCTCGTTCCCCACGGTCAGCGGCCCGTGACCGGGCAGCAGGGGCCCGAGGTCGACGTCGTGCCAGTCGAGGTTCGGAGCCCGTACGACGGTCCGCCCGTCCCTGGCCACCAGGCCGGGCACGGCGACCGCCAGTCCGGCGGGCCAGAGTTCCGCCTGTTCCGCCTCCGCGACGACCTGGTGGATCAGCGCGGTCAGTTCCTCGATCACCGGTTCCGGCGCCCGGCCCCGGTTGGTGCCGCGCCGGACCATCCGCGCGCGGACCTCACCGCGCAGGTCGACCGCGCACACCGCGAGGTGGTCGACGCCGATCTCGGCCCCGATCCCGGCCGGCCCCCGGCCGCTCACCGCGAGCGCCGATCCGGGCCGGCCCACCCGCCCCGGCCGCTCGGGGCCCAGTTCCTCCAGCAGACCCCAGCGGATCAGCTCGTCCACCAGGGTGGACACCGCGGCCCGCGTCAGTCCGATCCGGGAGGCGACCGCCGCCCGGGAGAGCGAGCCCTCGGCGCTGACGGCGTGCAGCACCCGGGCGAGGTTGCGCCGGCGCATGCCCTGCTGGGTGTCCGGCAGGGCGCGCCCGGCGCCCGGTCGGCGCGCCTCGTGCAGCGGTGCGGTCATGCCTCCGTCGATTCCTCGGTGTCTGCCGCCGTGCTGGTCGCGGGCGGCTCGGTCACTCGGTGTCCGTCCGCCGCTCCAGCAGCGGGGACGCGTCGGAGAGTACCCCGGTGATCCGGTCGAGCGTCGCCCGGTCTCGTTCCACGGGCTCCAGGACGGGACCCGCTGCCGTGTTCCAGCGGCGGGCGACCGCCGCGGGATCCTCGCCGGTCAGCAGTCCGGCCGCCTGCGCCGCCGCGCCCAGGGCGACCAGTTCCCTGGCCTCCGGGACCTGGACGGGCCGTCCCGAGAGCCGGCGCACGGTCTGCTGCCAGGCCGTCCCGCGGGCCCCGCCACCGATGAGGAGCAGCGGGGTGTCGCGGTCCGCGTCCTCGTCGAGGACCAGGTCGAGAGCCCCGAGCAGCGCGTGCACCGCGCCGTCGTACGCGGCCTGCAGCAGCTGGCCGGCGGTGGTGTCGTGCCGCAGACCGTGCAGGACTCCGGAGGCGTGCGGCAGGTTCGGGGTGCGTTCGCCGTCCAGGTACGGCAGCAGGGTCACGGAGCCGCCGGACTCCACCGCCTCGCGGTCCAGGCCCAGCAGCGCGGCCACGCGGTCCACGGCGAGGGTGCAGTTCAGGGTGCAGGCCAGGGGGAGCCAGTCCCCGCGCGCGTCGGCGAAGCCCGCCACCGTGCCGGTCGGGTCGGCGGGGCGGTGCCGGGAGACGGCGTAGACCGTGCCGGACGTGCCGAGGCTCAGCACCGGCGTACCGGGCCGCAGGCCGAGGCCCAGGGCCGCCGCCGCGTTGTCGCCGGTGCCCGGGGCCACCAGCGTGCCCTTCGAGAAGGGCAGATCGTGGCTGTCGCGCACGGTGCCGGCCACCTCGCCGGGCCGTACGACCCGCGGCAGCAGCGCCGGGTCCAGGCCGACGTGCGCGAGGGTCTCCTCGTCGTACGCCTCCGTCCCGGACGCCCACCAGCCGGTGCCGGAGGCGTCGCCGCGGTCGGTCGTGCCCTGGCCGGTCAGCCGCTCGGTGAGGTAGTCGTGGGGGAGCCGTACCGCGCGGGTCGCGCGGACCGCCTCCGGCTCGTGCTCGGCGAGCCAGGCCCACTTGGTGACCGTGAAGGACGCGCCGGGCACGCTGCCCGTGCGCTCCGCCCAGGCCTTCGGCCCGCCCAGCTCCTCCACCAGACGGCGGGCCTGCGGCGCCGAACGGACGTCGTTCCACAGCAGCGCCGGACGTACGGGCTCGCCGCGCTCGTCCAGGGTGACCAGGCCGTGCTGCTGGCCGCCGATCGACACCGCCGCCGCCTCGTGCGCCGCGTCACCGCACTGGCGCAGCGCCTCGCACAGCGCGTGCCACCACTGGCGCGGATCGCTCTCCCGGCCGGCGCCGGACGACACCGTGTGCGGTGCCTGGCCGCTGGCCACCACCTGACCGGTGGACGCGTCGACGACCAGTGCCTTCGTGGACTGGGTGGACGTGTCCACCCCGACGACGAGCGGACCCTCGGCTGCTGACATCGGGCTCTCCCTCTTCCGCGGCTCCGCGGGACATGCGGTGTGTGGTTTCGAAGACACCTTGCTGTCGAAGACATCTTGTCTCTTCCCAGAGGTGCGTCGGCATACTAATTTGTAAACCGCCATGACGAAATAGTCGCAACGCAGCAAGGAGCCGCGGCATGAGCTACCAGCCCACCCCCGAGGACAGGTTCACGTTCGGACTCTGGACCGTCGGCTGGCAGGGAAGGGACCCGTTCGGCGACGCCACCCGCCGCGCCCTCGACCCGGTCGAGACGGTGCAGCGCCTGGCGGAACTCGGTGCCTACGGGGTGACCTTCCACGATGACGACCTGATCCCCTTCGGTTCCTCGGACACCGAGCGCGAGTCGCACATCAAGCGGTTCCGCCAGGCCCTGGACGCCACCGGCATGACCGTCCCGATGGCCACCACGAACCTCTTCACGCACCCCGTCTTCAAGGACGGCGCGTTCACCGCCAACGACCGCGACGTGCGCCGCTACGCCCTGCGCAAGACGATCCGCAACATCGACCTGGCGGCCGAGCTGGGCGCGAAGACGTACGTCGCCTGGGGCGGCCGCGAGGGCGCCGAGTCCGGCGCCGCCAAGGACGTACGGTCCGCCCTGGACCGCATGAAGGAGGCCTTCGACCTCCTCGGCGAGTACGTCACCTCGCAGGGCTACGACCTCCGCTTCGCCATCGAGCCCAAGCCGAACGAGCCCCGCGGCGACATCCTGCTGCCCACCGTCGGGCACGCGCTGGCCTTCATCGAGCGTCTGGAGCGCCCCGAGCTCTACGGCGTCAACCCCGAGGTCGGCCACGAGCAGATGGCCGGCCTGAACTTCCCGCACGGCATCGCGCAGGCCCTGTGGGCCGGGAAGCTCTTCCACATCGACCTCAACGGCCAGTCCGGCATCAAGTACGACCAGGACCTGCGGTTCGGCGCGGGCGACCTGCGGTCCGCCTTCTGGCTGGTCGACCTCCTGGAGAGCGCCGGGTACGAAGGACCCCGCCACTTCGACTTCAAGCCGCCGCGGACCGAGGACCTCGACGGCGTGTGGGCGTCGGCGGCGGGCTGCATGCGCAACTACCTGATCCTGAAGGAGCGCGCGGCCGCCTTCCGCGCCGACCCGGAGGTGCAGGAGGCACTGCGCGCCTCGCGCCTGGACCAGCTCGCCCAGCCGACCGCGGCCGACGGCCTGCAGGCCCTGCTCGCCGACCGCGCGGCCTTCGAGGACTTCGACGTGGAGGCCGCCGCCGCGCGCGGCATGGCGTTCGAGCGCCTCGACCAGCTGGCGATGGACCACCTGCTGGGGGCGCGTGGCTGAGACGGAGGAGGGCCGGGGTGAGCGGCAGCGGTTCGCCCCGGCCGTCCCGGTCGCGTGATCGGTGTCAGCGGTTTTCGGGCAGTCGGATGTAGGTCACGGTCGTCCTGATTCCGCTCTCGGCCTGGCGGCCCTGGGCGTGGACGTGGAGGCCGGCGCGCGCGGCGTGGCGTTTGAACGCCGGCTGGGGGCGCGTGGCTGAGTCCGAGGAGGGCCGGGGTGAGCGGCAGCGGTTCGCCCCGGCCGTCCCGGTCGCGTGACTGGTGTCAACGGTTTTCGGGCAGTCGGATGTAGGTCACGGTCGTCCTGATTCCGCTGTCGACCAGGCGGCCCTGGGCGTCGAAGGCGCCCGTCCCGTCGGTCATCCCGAAGTCGTTGTCGTTGATGAGCGCGAACGTGTCGCGATCCACGCGCGCGATGCCCTCGATCTTCCCGGGCACCCCTGCCACCTTGCCCAGGTCGACCACCAGGCGCTTGGCCAGGACCGGCACGCCCCGCGCCGCGGGATCGTCCAGCTGCTCCAGCGACGGGGCCGTGGTGTCGTCGTCCCAGGGACCGCCGAGGATGTCGGACGTGCGTCCAAGGCTGACCAGCTGAAGCCGGGCGGCCTTGTCGGTACGCTCCTCGACCAGCAGCCGGTCGCCGCCCACCGCGACCACCGACGAGATCTTCAGCTCCGACGTGTCGTCCTCGCTCGGGTCCACCACGTTCACCGGGTCGAAGCGGTAGGCGTACTCCGCCGTGACAGCCTTCTCGCGGGGCGAGAAGCGCAGCAGGCGAGTGGTGCGCGACGCGTCCCCGGCGTCCGCGTCCGGCAGCGACAGCGGGCTCTGCAGGGCCATCACCAGGTCCCCGCCGGGAAGCTGCGCAAGCCCCTCGAACCCCCGGTTGACCTTGCGGTGCAGCAGGATCGACGGCAGAGCCTCCACCACCGGGTAGTCCGCGCCGGTCAGACCGAGCCCCTTGGGGACGTAGCGCGCGAGGACCCTCCCGCGCGCGGAGACGTGCACGAGGGACGGCCCGTACTCGTCCACGAGCCAGAAACTGCCGTCCCCGGCCCGGACGATTCCCTCGGTGTCGAGGCCGTCCGGGTCGTAGGAGAGCGGCGTCCGCGCGTCGTAGGTGTACGGCGCCTCGTCCCGGCCCTTCTGGTCGGGGAGTCCGGTGACGGCCTTCCCGGAGGAGGTGGTCAGCGGTATCGCGTCGATGACCTGGACCGTGTCCCCGGAGACCCGGATCTTCACGATCGCGGGATCGAACCCCGGCACCGGGAAGGTCCGGCGCTTCTTTCCGTCCACCTTGATCTGACCGTTGGGACCGCGGTCGGTCACCGTCCAGAACTCGCCCCTGCGTCCGGCCGGGTAGATGTCGCTGCCGATGCCGCCGAGCTTGATCCCGTGGTCGTCGGCCACGCTCCCGGGCAGCAGCGCGTTGCTGAACGCGCCGAGGGGGATCTCTCCCAGGGTCGCCGTGCGGATCACGCGGGCGTCCCCGGACAGCGCCGCGGTGGCCGTTCCCACCGCGGCGAGGACGGCGGCCAGGGCCAGGGGCAGACCCCTGGTGACGGAACGGCGGACGCGGCGTCGGCCGGCGGCATGCGTGGACATCAGGCCTCCTGGGGCAAGGTCATCGGCTGCCGACACCATGGGGTTCTCGGAGGAACACCACACGACCGCGGGGTGAACGGCCGGCGTCCACCGCTCACAGGATCGCGCCGACCTCGCGACGACTGCCTCCCGGCGGCCCTCAGCGTCCGGGAGTCTCCGTGTCCAGCCGCGCGGAGGCCAGCGCTGTCGCGGGATCCGGATCGGCCCCGCCGGCCGGAGCCCAGCGTCCTCCCTCGTCGCGATACGGCCACCAGTGGCCCTCGCGCCCGAGCCGCAGCTGAACGCCCTCCCGCTGCACGGTCCACCGGTTGCCGCTCCGGTGGAACGCCGGCCGCTCGTCCCCCTCCCAGGCCGCGTCCAGAGCCGCACGCGCGCGTGCGAGCACCGCCCCCTCCACCTCCCATTCCTCGTCGAGCACCGTCAGCGCCGCCGCGCCACCGTCCCGCCAGGTACGCACGGCCGCCACGAGCCCGTCGCGTCCGCGCCCCGACCCCGTGGCGAGCCGCTCGGCGACGGCGGCGGGGGCCGGCCCACACGCCAGGCGTACGGCGTCCTGAGCGGCCGTCAGGCCCGCGCCCCCCGTCGTGCCACCACGCAGAGCCGCCGCCAGCAGCCGGTACGCCTCCACGGCGGTACGACCGGCCAGGTGTTCCAGTGCCGCCGGATCCACCCCCGGTACGGCGGGCGACGCGGTGACGAGGGACGGGGGCGCGCCGGGTGCCGGCGGGAGCGCGGGCAGCTCGGGCAGCGGCGGCAGGATCTCGGCAGCCGCCCACGCCTCGGCCGCGTCCACCCCCGCGGCCCGGGGCGGCCCTCCGGACGGCTCCGCGGTGCCGCGGACGTGCAGCTCCGCCAGGAAGGCGTCCCTGTCCCGCCCGCGCATCAGCAGGAGCAGAAAGGGATCCTCGTCCAGCAGTCGCGCCACCTGGTGACACAGCGCGGCCGTGTGCCCGCAGTGGTCCCAGGCACCGCAGTCGCACTCGGGCTCCAGATCCCCCAGACCCGGCAGCAGCTCGATCCCAGCCACCGCCGCGTCCTCGACCAGATGCGGCGGAAGCTCCCGGTCGAGCAGCGCGGCCATGTGCCCGGCCTGCTCCACGGCGAGGTCCCCGAACCGCGCCCACTCCTCGTCGGACAGGCGCGGCAGCAGGACGTCGGCCCGGTGGGCCGCACCTCCGGGGTCGCGGACCACGGCCGTGACCCGGCCCGGCCGCACGGTCACCGCACCCACGGCACCCGCGCGCGCGAGCCGCCGCCCGGACTTGACCGCAGCGGCTTCCAGGGCCGCGTCCTCCAGCGCCTCCACCCAGGCGCGCCCCCACCAGCTCTGGGCGAAGACGCGCCCGCGCGCGGGCGGCAGCGCGGCGAACGTGCGCCCCGCTTCACGGCCGTGCTCGTCGTCGTAGCGGCTCATCGCGCCTCCCCGCGCAGTTCCACCAGTGCGGCCAGTTCCTCGTCCGACAGTTCCGTCAGCGCCGCCTCACCGGAACCGAGCACGGCCTCGGCCAGCCCCCGCTTGCGGTCCAGCAGCTCCGCGACGCGGTCCTCCAGGGTCCCCTCGGCGATCAGCCGGTGCACCTGCACCGGGCGGGTCTGCCCGATGCGGTACGCGCGGTCGGTGGCCTGTGCCTCCACCGCCGGATTCCACCAGCGGTCGTAGTGCACGACGTGCTCGGCCCGGGTGAGGTTCAGCCCCGTCCCGGCGGCCTTGAGGGACAGCAGGAACACGGGGGCCTCGCCCGCCTGGAAGCGCCGTACCAGGTCCTCACGCGCGGCGACCGGTGTCCCGCCGTGCAGGAGCAGAGAGGACACCCCGCGGGCCGCCAGGTGTCGTTCGAGCAGCCGGGCCATGCGCACATACTGCGTGAAGACGAGCACCCCTGAGTCCGCCGCGAGGATGGTGCCGAGCAGTTCGTCCAGCAGTTCCAGCTTCCCCGAGCGTCCCGGGAGCCGTGGGTCGTCCTCCTTGAGGAACTGCGCCGGATGATTGCAGATCTGCTTCAGGCCGGTCAGCAGCCGCATGATCAGGCCCCGGCGGGTCATGTCGTCGACGGCCGCGATGCGGTCCAGGGTCTCGCGCACCAGCGCCTCGTACAGCCCCGCCTGCTCGGCCGTGAGCGCCACCGGGTGATCCGTCTCGGTCTTCGGCGGAAGCTCGGGGGCGATGCCCGGATCGGATTTGCGCCGCCGCAGCAGGAACGGGCCGACGAGCCGTGCGAGCCGTTGTGCGGCGGCGGGGTCCCGGCCGCCCTCGACGGGCTGTGCGTATCGCGCGCGGAAGCCGCCGAGGCTGCCGAGCAGGCCGGGTGTCGTCCAGTCGAGGATCGCCCAGAGTTCTGTGAGGTTGTTCTCCACCGGAGTTCCGGTGAGCGCCACGCGCGCGCGTGCGCCCACCGTGCGCAGCGCCCGGGCGGTCGCGGAATACGGGTTCTTCACATGCTGCGCCTCGTCCGCCACGACCATGCCCCAGGGAACCCCGGCGAGCTGTACGGCGTCCAGGCGCAGCGTGCCGTATGTGGTCAGGACGAACTCGCCGTCCGCCGGAGTCCCCAGATCGCGCCCGGGTCCGTGGAACCGGCGCACCGGCGCCCCGGGAGCGAACCGCTCGATCTCGCGCTGCCAGTTGCCCAGCAGCGAGGCCGGGCACACCACGAGCGTGGGACCGGCCGCCGCGGTATCCGTCTGCCGGTGCAGGTGCAGCGCGATCAGTGTGATCGTCTTGCCGAGCCCCATGTCGTCGGCCAGGCAGCAGCCCAGACCGAGCGATGTCGTGCGGGCCAGCCAGTCGAGGCCGCGCAGCTGGTAGTCCCGCAGGGTAGCGGCCAGTGCGGGCGGCTGCCCGACGGTGGGGGCCGGATCCGCGGCCGTCAGCCGCTCCCGCAGCCGCTCAAGCCACCCCGTGGGCCGTACGTCGACCCGCCGGCCGTCGACCTCGGTCGAGCCCGTCAGAGCCGCGGCCAGCGCCTCGACCGGTGCGACGGAACGGTCCCGCCCGGTACGTGCCCGCTCCACCATCCGGGGATCGACCAGGACCCAGCCGTCGCGCAGCCGCACCAGGGGGCGCTTGGCCTCCGCGAGCCGGTCCAGCTCCTCCCGGGACAACTCCCGCCCGCCCAGGTCGAACCACCAGTTGAAGGCGACTCTCGCGTCCGCGCCGAGGAACGACGCGACGGTGGCGGTCCCGGACGGTGCGGCGCCGTCGTCCGGCGGACCTATGGCCGCGTGCGCGGTGAGGCCGCGTGCCAGGTGCTTGGGCCAGTGCACGTCGACCCCTACGGCGGCCAGCGCCCGCGCCCCAGCGCCCAGCAGTTCGGCGATCTCGTCGTCGGCGAGGTCCACGGAGTCCGGCACGGCGGCGGAGAGCAGCGGCGCGAGCGGCGGCCAGGCCCGGGCCGCGCGGCGCAGCGCCAGCAACGCGTCCGCACGCGCGCGTGGAGCGAAGGCCGCGCGCCCGGTGTCCGCACCGGTCCACAGCCCGGCGGCGTCCAGGACGTCCGCAGGTCCGCTCAGGCCGTGCACCTGGAGGACCGCGCGGAAGCGGACCGGAGCGTCGTCCCCGCAGGCGGCGTCATCGAGACCGGACGCCTCCACGCGCAGCGACAACCGCACCCCCGCGTCATGGCCGGCGGCGATGTCGTCGGCCCACGCGCGCAGCTCGGGCAGGTGCTGCGGCTCCAGCGCCGCGTACGCGGGGCCGCCGGTCGCCAGAGGGGCGGCGGGGGAGCGCGGCAGCACGTCGGCGACCGCGTCGAGGAAGGCGCGCAGCAGCCGCTCCGGGTCGGGCAGCAGCGGTGGCCCGTCCGCCGTGAGCGGCACGGCGTGCGCCTCGGGCGGCATGGCCGCGGCGAGTTCGCGGACCAACTCCGCATCGCGTGCGGACAGCGGTCCCACGCGCCAGGCGTCGTGATCACCGGCGGACAGGCCCGGAAGGAGCAGACCGCGCGCCAGGAAGCCGAGGGCGAGTTCGTACGCGGTCCGCCAGAACGCGGCGGCCCGGTGCTCCAGCGGCAGCGCACGCGCGCGTGCGAGCACCGGAAGCGCGGTGCGGACGGGGAGCTGGAGGACGGGCAGTGCGACGCGTTCGACGCCACCGTCGGCCGAGGGCAGGACGAGGTCCAGATCCGCCGTCGAGCCCCTCGGGTGAGCGGGCGGAGCCGCACCGTCCGGTCGCCAGAAGCCGATGTGGCCCGCGCGCGGGGGATCTGACGGCAGGAACACGACGCGGCACTGGGTGAGTTCGGCCAGGTCGGAGGGTGTTGCCGTGGGGATGGTCTGCACAGCTCTGCCGTATTCCTCAAATTTGACTACTCGACCGAGTCGCCGAGGGTACAGGGCCCCCTGGGCCTTTCCGTCCGGTCGGTGTGGTGACGTGGGTCACTTCACGATCTGTTCGAAGAGGTCCCGGTCCGTCGCGTGAACGGGCGGCAAGTGAGCGTCGGGCGGGGACAATGTCCGCTACCGCTGTCGAGTGCTGTGATCGAGCGAGGGGGAGAGCATGGGGGAGAACCTGACGGACGCGGGGCCTCCGGAGATCCCGGAGCGAGGAGAGGCGACGGAGCCGGGCCGAAGAGACCGCATGCCGTCGCCCCTGCGCGAGGAACACGCGGCCCTGGAACGGCGGCTCGCCGAACGGGCGCACGGGGAACCCGCCGGGGTCGTTCCGCAGATCCACCGGCCCGGCGGCTTCGAGGTGGACGCCTCGATCCCGAACCGGCAGCAGTGCTGGGACATGCTGGAACCCGCCGTGAGGGAGAAACTGGCGCACAAAGCTGGTGGCGTCTGGGAGTGGTGGGCGCGGCTGGACCACGAGAGCCACCCCAAGGCGTTCGTGTTCGGCCCGCGCGGACTGTGCCAGGTCGGTTGCGTGGTCCGCGACGGCCGGCCGGTCTTCCAGGGGGAGCGTCTCAGAGTGGAGCCCGGATCGGTGCGGCGGCGGTCCTTCGCGGTGACCGGTCCCGGGCGGAAGTCCCCGGCGGCCACCGGCGCCTCGGGCCGGACTCAGGCCGCCCGTGCCGCGCAGCCGCCGTCCGCGGCTGTGCGCCCGCTGAACCTGCACCCCGCGGCAGTCGGCGTCCTCGGGAACTTTCCCGCTGAGGTGCAGGAGTTCCTCCAGCGCCCTTTCCTCTCGGACGATCACGGACTCGTCGCCGACTGGTACTACGAGGAGACCCTCGAACTCACGCATCAGAAGGTCTTCGCGGTGTTCTGCCTGTCGGCGGAACGCCATGTGACGGTCGCGGCGGGCACCCGCACCGTGCCGAGGGGAAGTGCGCCGCATCAGGCCCACTGGGATGTCGAGTGCTATGAGGCACTGGTTCGGGGGGCTTGAGACGAGGTGTCCGTCGGCGGCGGGCGGGACGGGGAGAGGCCATTGGCAGCGGTGGCGCGCGCTATAGGGCCACGCGCTGCCGTGCCCGCGTGCGTGTGGGGCCGTGCTGCCGCGCCCGTGCATGTGCGGAGCCTGGGGGCGTGGTGCCCCTGGCCATGCGCAGTCCGTGCCGTGGGCCCCGCATGCCGCGCCACTGCGGGGGCCGAGCCCGGTGCCGTGGTGCCCCCGGCCGTGCGAAGTCCCGTGTCCGCGGGCCCCGCGTCCCGCGCGGAGCAGCAGGCGGCTGTGCCCGCCTGCCTCCTGCCGCTTTGCCCACCTGCCGCGCTGAGCCTCCTTCCGCTGTGCCCACCTGCCGTTCGGTCCGCCCCAGGGAGCCAGTAGGGGACGCGACTCAGGGATGTCTCAGGGTCGGGGCGCGGAACCGCGGGGAGCGGGGGGCCGTTCTCAGATCAGAGAGCGGCAGTGGCCGCGAAGGAGGCGACGCTCATGTCCATGAACGCGAAGATCGCCGCAGGGGGCGTGGCGGTCGGGCTGATCCTGCTCATATGGCTGCCCTGGTGGGTGGCGTTCCTGATCGTCGTGGGAGTTCCGGCGGCCGCGTACCTCGCGCTGGACCCCTCACAGCGGCGCAGGCTGCGCAGGGTCGCCCGCAAGGAGCTGGGCCGCTGAGGCACGGGCGCACGGCACGGCGTCACCGGCCCGGCCGCCTTCGACGGGCCGGCCGAGCCGCCGGGAGCCGCGTCACCGGGAGCCGCGTCACCCAGGCGCGGCGCGGCTGCCCGGGGACCGCCCGGGAGGTCTTCTCAGGCCGCCCCGGCTCACAGGGGCCGTACGGCCATCTTGTCGAGCGCCTCCAGCAGACCGGGCAGTTCGGGCCCCCGGCCCACCGGCAGTACCTCGCCGGGCTCCTCGTCGAGCAGGACGAACGCGATGTCGTCGGTGCGGGCCACGATCGACCAGCCGGGACCGTCGGCGCGCAGCGTACGGGCATCCCCGGGAGCGAACGAGGAACGCACGCGACCGAGCGGTGGCGGGGAGTCGACGTAGGCGCGCGCTTCCGCGAGGACCCGGCGGACACCAGCGTGCCCGCCGGCCCGCGCACCCTCGGGACCCTCCTCGCTCTCGGGTGCGGACTCCCCGGCCTGCGCCTGCTCCCCTGGCAGGGGGAACTCGGCGTCGTTGATCTGCTCCCGCCAGGCGGCCCACTGCAGCGCTATCTCGTCGGCACCCAGCCGGCGCTGCGCGGGCCCCCACGAACCGGTGTCCGGAGGGCTCAACGCCGGCCGTCCCGCCTCCTCGGCGGGCGGGTCGTGGGGAGCGGGCACGCCGGGCGCCGCCACGGCGACGGCCAGGGGCCACCCCGGCAGGGCGGTCACGACCGCGCGCTCGTCCGGCGACAGCTCGTGCTCCATGCCACAGTCCCAGGAGGCGATCGCCACAGCGACCAGCGAGACGTCGTCGATGACGACCGTCCAGCGGGCTCCCTGCCCGTCCTGGCCCAGCACCAGGCCGTACCCGTCGGCGCGCGGAGCCAGGTCCAGCGCCGCACACGCCTCCGGGTAGTCGTCGCCCAGCACGCTCGGAAACTGTGCCGGCGTCAGCAGCACCGCCGTCAGCACGTACAGCGCATCGTCCGCGGCGGCGACGGGCTCATCGTCCGTCCCGGCCATCCCTGCCTCCCCAGTGGTTCGTCCATCGGCGCGCACCCTAGTGCGAGCGGAAGCAGCTTGTCACGACTCCGCGCACCACGCGGAGCTGCAGGTTTCCGCCTGGACGGGGGCGAAACGGCCACAAGTGGAGAGGGAACTTCCGTTCAGGCCGCGGGGAGCCCGAGAAGGTCGCGGGCGACCGCGGCGGGCGACTCGTCGCGCTCCCGGGCCAGCGCGACCACCGCCCGGCAGGCCAGCTCGCTCACCCCGAAGGACAGAGCCTCCGGGGAGACCCAGGCCGCCGCTTCCTCGAGCCTGTCCTGATCGTCCTCCGCGCGGGCCGCCACATAGACGGCCGCCGCTTCGAACAAGTTGTGCGCGCGCCTTTCCCGGGCCCCCTCCGGCCGCCCCTGCGTCGCGGTGCCGAGCCGGCCGGCGTACCTGCGGATCCTGTCGAACACGCGGACCACCCTTCCCTGAACGAGGTCAGTACAGATCGCCCATCTGCTGCCTCACAACGTAGAGTTGGAGATTCGTCGGAAGAAGGGGGCGACGCGGTGAGACGATTCGAGCGGCTGGCGGAGATCCGCCGGCTGGACCCGGTGGCGGACGCGCTGGAGATCTACCGGATCAGCGTCGCGTACGAGTTCCCCTGGGACTACGCCCGCGCCCTGGAACTGGCTCTCTACCGCACCTACGCGGTGCCCAGCATCGGGCGGCTGCTCGCGCGGACGGCGGAGCTGACCGAGCGCACGCAGAAGCGGTACGACGACACCGTGCTGCTCCTCGACACCATCGTGGAGCACGGCTTCGCGGCAAAGGAGGGACGCACCGCGATCCGCCGCATCAACCAGATGCATCGCAGCTACGACATCAGCGACGACGACATGCGGTACGTGCTGAGCACCTTCGTGGTGATGCCCCGGCGCTGGATCGACGCCTACGGCTGGCGACGGCTGTCCCGGCACGAGATCGTCGCCGCCACCGAGTACTACCGCACCCTCGGCCGGCACATGGGCATCCCGGACGTCCCCCGGACCTACGAGGAGTTCGAAACCCTTCTCGACTCCTACGAGGAGGCCCACTTCGGCTGGGACGAAGAGGCCCGCAAGGTCTCCGACGCCACTCTCGACCTGATGGCGTCCTGGTATCCGCGCCCCCTCGCTCCACTGCTGCGCACGGCCACACTCGCCCTGCTCGACGAGCACCTGCTGCGCGCGTTCCGCTACCCGCGACCCGGCGCGGCCACCTCCGCGCTGGTGCGCCGCGCCGTACGGACGCGCGGCAGGCTGGTCCGGCTGCTGCCCCCGCGCCGCGGCCCGCACTTCGCGCGCCAGAACTGGGAGGTCAAGGGCTACCCGAACGGCTATCGCGTCGCCGACCTCGGCACGCGCCCGGTCCCCGGTCTGCGCGGTTGCCCGGTACGGCACCGGGACGGCTCAGCGGCCGGCTCCGTCGAGTGACGCCAGGGTGTCACGCAGCCAGGACAGTTCGGCCCGGCTCGTGGCGCGCGCGATGGTGAGAACACCGCGCCGGAACGGGTCGTCCAGTTCCTCGGCGCGCAGCGGCCGGTCGCCGTCGTAGAAGAAGCTCGCCGGCTCCTCCAGGAAGGCCAGCCGGCGCCGCAGCACGGCCGCCTGCGCGGCGGGGTCCTCCAGGTGCCGCAGGAACGCGAGCAGCGTGAACCAGTGGTTCTCGTCGGTGATCTCACGCTGGGCGGGCTCGGCGAGCCGGCGCTTCAACTCGCGTCTGCCTTCCTCGGTCAGTCTCAGCACATGTCGGGGCGCCGCCACGGCGCCGGGCTCGGTGGCCCGCACCAGCAGACCGGCCTTCTCCAGGCGCTTGATCGCCGGGTACAGCGTGCTCTCGGCGACGGGCCGCACGTGCCCCGTGAGCGCCGAGATGCTGCGGCGCAGGACGTAGCCGTGCTGGGGGGCGCCGTACAGGAAGCCGAGGATGGCGAGTTCGAGCATGGTCGCATTCTCTCGCAGAGGTACATCGCTGTGCCAGTACACCCTTGACGGAATACATCGACACCGATGTATTGTCCAGGACGTCGCGGAACACAGGGAGGGGCACGGTGCAGCACGCCACGTTCGACAGCAGGGGGAGCCGGATCCGGTGGACCGAGGTGCCCGGGGCGGAGCCCGTCCGGGTGTATCTGCACGGACTGGGAGCGATGTCCGCCGTGTACCACGCGCACATCGCGGCGCGGCCCGCGCTCGCGGGCCGCCGCAGCCTGTTCGTGGACCTGCCCGGACACGGCACGAGCGACCGCCCCCAGGACTTCGGATACACGCTGGAGGACCACGCCGAGGCGGTGGCCGCCGCGCTGGACGCGGCCGGGGCCGCCGGCGCCGAACTGATCGCGCACAGCATGGGCGGTGCCGTAGCCATCGTCCTCGCCCACCGGCGGCCCGACCTCGTCTCCCGGCTGGTTCTGACGGAGGCCAACCTGGACGCCTTTCCGCCGCCGACCGCCGGCAGCAGCGGAATCGCCGCCTACGGGGAGGACGAGTTCGTCGAAGGCGGGTACGCGCGCGTGCTGGAGACGGTCGGCCCGTTGTGGGCGGCGACCATGCGGCTGGCCGACCCGCGCGCGCTGCACCGCAGTGCCGTAGGCCTGCGCAAGGGCTCGGACCCCGTGATGCGGACGCTCCTCGAAGGGCTGCCCGTCGACCGAGTCTTCCTCCAGGGGGAGCACAGCGGCGAACTCGCGGGCCGGGAGGGCCTGGAAGCCGCCGGGGTGCGCGTGCTGACGGTGCCGGGCGCCGGGCACAACGTCATGTTCGACAACCCCGACGCCTTCGTGGCCGCCGTCGCCGGAACGGACTGACCCGACCCACCCCGCCCCGCCCCGTCAGCCCTCGCGCACCGCGAGCGCGAGGAAGCGGGTGTCCTCGTCCGTGTACGACGTCATCCGCCAGCCCGCACGCGCGAGGAGCGGCCGGAGGTTGGTCTCGGCCCGCAGGTCGTCGGGGGTGATGCGGCGCCCCTGACGTGCCGCCAGCGCGGCCCGGCCGATGGGGTGGAACAGCGCGAGCATGCCGCCCGGGCGCACGCAGCGGGCCAGTTCCCGCAGGTTGTCTGCCGGACGGGGCAGATGGGCGATCAGGCCGGCCGCGAACACGGCGTCCAGGCAGCCCGAGCGCAGCGGGAGCGCGGCGACGTCGGCGAGCATCAGCCGCCCGTCGAGGTGCCTGCCCGCCCGCACGGCGGCCTGGAGCATCGCCGGGGTCAGATCCGCGCCCAGCACCACCCCCGAGGGGCCCACGGCGGCCCGCAGGGCCGGCAGCGCCCGCCCTGTGCCGCAGCCCGCGTCCAGCACGCGGTCTCCTTCCCGCAGCCCGAGGTCGGCGACGGCCGCCGCGTAGGCCGGGCCGTCGTCCGGGAACCGGCTGTCCCAGTCGGCCGCCCGGGCGGTGAAGAACTCCTGGACATGTGTGTGGTCGTCGTTCATGTTCCGCATGTTCCGCATGATTCCTCACCGTCACGAGGGAAGCCTCTGTGCGCATGTTCGAGCGGGACGCGATCGTTCCGGCACAACTGTGCGTCATATTCCGGCACCTTTCGAAATGCGCCCCCTGTGTGCGCCCCTGTCCCCGCTAGCGTCCCGGGGCCATGGGACACCTGGACCACGCCGCCTTCGGCTGGCTGACCCCCGCGCTGTCGTACGTGATGGCCTGCATAGGCGCCGCGCTCGGACTGCGCTGCACCGTCCGCGCGCTCGGCGCCACCGGCCGCGCGCGCCGCAACTGGCTCGTCACCGCCGCCTCCTCGATCGGGACGGGCATCTGGACCATGCACTTCGTGGCCATGCTCGGCTTCCGCGTCAGCGGCACCGACATCCGCTACGACGTGCCGCTGACCATCCTCAGCCTGCTCGTCGCCATGATGGTCGTCTGCGCCGGCGTCTTCGTCGTCGGCTACAGCCGCGACCGCAACCGCGCGCTCTTCCTCGGCGGGCTCACCACCGGGCTGGGCGTCGCCAGCATGCACTACCTGGGCATGGCGGCGGTGCGGCTGCACGGCGACGTCACCTACGACCCCGTCCTCGTCGGGCTGTCGGTGCTGATCGCCGTGGTCGCGGCGACCGCCGCCCTGTGGGCCGGACTCAACATCAAGTCGCCCCTCGCGGTCACCGTCGCCTCCCTCGTCATGGGAGCGGCCGTCAGCAGCATGCACTACACCGGGATGTTCGCGGTGAGCGTGCGCGTGGACCCCTCCGGGGACACCCTGCCCGGGGCCACGGCGATGCAGTTCATCTTCCCCCTCGCCGTCGGCCTCGGGTCCTACCTGTTCATCACCTCGGCCTTCGTCGCCCTCTCGCCCACGGCCGACGAGCGCGAGGCGTCCGCCTCCGCCCAGCGGCCCGTCGAAAGCGTCGCCCGCTAGCGGGACCCCGGCCCGAGCGCCCCGAACCACGTCCCGAGCGAGGAGGCCATGCGCCCACCCCGTACACCCGAGAACGCCGCCGCCCCGGTGCATCGTCCGCGCGGACGCCGCGCGCACGCCGGACCGCCCGCCGACGAGGGCCGCCGCACGCCCGCC